>JAJTFB010000070.1 GCA_021300015.1 Pirellula sp.
CCCTCCGCCATCGATCCCCTTGGGAGTGCCCCCCACTCCAGTGCCGAGCGCTTCACCCTCGGTCAATCCTGCTTGGATTCCGAATGCCTATCCGGGTGCGATTCCCCCTGCGAATCTGCCGAGCAGTGCAGTACCCACGACGGTCATCCCCGCCCCGCCGACCTATTATGTTCCCGCACCGATGAATGCACCGATGAATGCTCCGGGTGCCGCTTCGGGAACATTCGCACAACCGGGGGTTCCCTATGCGGGTTCCCCGATGCCCAGTTACAACCGCGCGGGCGCTTTTGTTAACTCGGCTCCTTTCGTTTCCGCGGCGCCCGCTGCGGTCGATGCGCGATGGATGGTCTCGCCGGCCGTTTGGCAGCAGGGTGCTGGCACGTCGGCTATCGATTGCAATCCTGCACTGGCCAGCACCGTTCCAGCGTCGCCCTATCGTCCTGCTAGCCCACCGATGGGCATGGTTCCTGGGGGCCCGCCCGTTGTTCCTATGGGAGTCAATGGGGTCACACCCACGACAGGCTTGGTTCCACCTGCTACGGCAACTCCCTTTGCTTACGCCCCCCCGGCGGCGATGCCCCCAGCGACTGTTTATGCGCCCAGCAATGGTGGCTATGTGCCGTTGGTCGGTTTTGGCCAAGGGAGCAACGCTCAGCTAGGACGTGGTTTGTACGGACAACCGACGGCTTATGTCGACGGCCAGCCTGTGCGGAATTTCTTGCGTTACATCTTCCCATAGCCGTCGAATCATTTTCCGTAGCGGATCAAACCACGTGACCGAGCGTCGTATCTATTTAGATCATGCTGCGACGAGTTGGCCCAAGCCCCCTGGGGTTCTCGAAGCATGTTTGGAGTTCCAGCGCGATCTGGGCGTTGCTGCTTCGCGTGGAGCGTACCTTCGCGGTGAGCAAACCGACAGGGCGATCGCTCAGGTCCGGTCGAAGTTGAGCCGTTTTCTACACCTCGACGATGCGTATCGAGTCGCTTGGACTAGCAACGGGACGATGGCTATCCATGCGGCGATCCATAGTGTTTTGTGGCAAACGGATCTTCGCGGCGAACATGTCGTCACGACGGCCACCGAACACAACAGTGTCCTGCGAACGTTGGCAGATCTTCAAGAGCGCCGGGGATTGCGTTGGACAATGGTTGCCTGCGATGCTCGCGGGTGGGTGGATCCCGATGCGATCGAGCAGGCTATCTGTAGCGATACGAAATTGGTGATCGTCAACCATGCCTCGAACGTTACTGGAGTCGTTCAGGATCTCGAACGCATCGGTCGTATTTTGGCTAAATCCGACGCATGGTGGATGCTCGACGCGGCCCAAAGCCTCGGGTATATCGACTTCGATCCGCGATCGCTTGGGATCGATCTTTTGGTGGCTCCGGCTCACAAAGGGCTAGGCGGTATGTTCGGTACCGCTTTTGTTGTCGCCGCTCCAGAGGTCGTGCCCTTCTTGCGATCTCCCTGGATTGGTGGGACAGGTCGCTCGAGCGGCACGTGGACTGGACCCTTCGAGTGGTTGGAGTCGGTAGAGTCTGGGAATCTAAACGGCCCGTCGATTGCATCACTGGGAGCCGCCTTGCAGAACGCATCGACTCGATCTATGGCCGATTTTCAGGCCAAGGCAAGCGAGTGGCTCAGTCGATTGAGGCATCAGATCGCGCGGTATGCGAGTTTGCGCTTGGTAGGATACCCCGATGGACCAGAGGATATTCAGCAGGTTTCCAGGGTCCCTGTGCTCAGCTTTTCGAGCCGAACCCTTGGCAGCCACGAAATGGCGATGCTCTTGGACTCGGCCATGGGTATAGAATGCAGATCGGGGCTGCATTGCGCCGGGGCGATCCATCCATTTTTAGGGACCGATCCACAGGATGGGACTTTGCGGATGAGCCTCGGGCATGCGACAAGCCAAGCGGATGTGGATGCTGCGATTCAAGGTATACGCGTGAACGTCAATCCAAGATCGAGGAAGCCTTGGGCTCGAATCCGAATCCCTGCGATGCTCTGCTTGCTGGGGTTCTCAGGTTGCGATAAGCCCCCCGAGAAATCGGTTATGGACGGCAAATGGAAGACAGCTCCGAAGTCGCTTTCCAAGGACTCGGATTCACCTGACTTAAGCCCAATTGTCGCTTACACGCCTCGCAAGGTGCTCGATGGATCCGGGTATGGATGGGTCATGAACGCCGTCAAGCCATGGCCGAGCGATTCGTCTCTCGAACAAATCGGCGAGCACTTCAAGGTAGCGGTTCGATCGAGCATCGAAGCGTTGGATCAGATCCTCCAAGACCCGGACCTCTCTCCCGACGAAATCGCCTCGTCCCGCTACTCGCGTTCGACGTTCTTGAACTACCAAGGAGACCCGTTGAAGGCTTATGAAGACCTTTGCTTGGCTCGCAAGCATGTCGAAACAAACCCGCGGATCGCCAAGGACTTTCTCTACACGATCATTTACAACCAGGGAGTCACCGCAATGCGGCGTGGCGAAAATGAGAACTGCATCGCATGTCGGGGCGAGAGCTCCTGCATCTTGCCCATCTCCAAAGCCGCTGTACACCAGAACCCTGAGGGCTCTCGGATCGCGATCGAGCACTTCCGGGAATACCTCGAAAAATTTCCCGACGACGGCGAGGTGCGCTGGCTCCTGAATGTGGCTTACATGACCCTCGATGAGCACCCGGAAAAGGTACCATCGGAGTATAGGATCCCCATCGATCGTTATGTCCATGAGGAAAATGGGATCGGTCGGTTTCGCGACATCGGAGAAAAGGTCGGACTCAATCGCTTGAATCAAGCCGGTGGAGCGATCATGGATGATTTCGATGGCGATGGAAAACTCGACGTGGTGATCTCCTCGTTCGATCCGACGCAGATCATGGGTGTGTATCGGAACCGAAACCTTGAGGCATTCGATGATGTGACTCTCCAGGCGGGAGTCTCGAACCAACTCGGAGGTCTCAACTGCATGCAAACCGACTTCGACAACGATGGTCTGCTCGACGTGTTCATTGTGCGGGGGGCTTGGTTGACTCCCGCGCTGGCGATGCGACCGACATTGCTTCGCAACGAGGGGAATATGCGATTTACCGACGTGACGTCTTCGGCGGGACTCGCCGATCCATTGAACTCGATTTCCGCAACTTGGCAGGACTTTGATCGCGACGGCAGACTCGATGTCTTCGTCTGCAGCGAACAGCAATCCAACCGGCTTTATCGCAACCAAGGGGATGGTACCTTTGTCGATGTCGCCGCCAAGGCTGGGGTTGCAGGCGGTGAGGGGATGGTCTGCAAAGGGGCTACTTGGGTCGATATCGATAACGACGGCTGGCCCGATTTGTTCCTGAACCATCTTTCGAGGGTCGGGGCACAGTTGTTCCGCAATCGAAAAGATGGGACTTTCGAAAACGTCACCCGAGCGATGGGTATCGAAGGTCCCACCATGGGCTTTTCATGCTGGACCTGGGACTTTAACAACGATGGATGGCAAGACATCTTCGCCACCAACTACTCGCGGTCGATCGGAGCCTGTGTCCAAGGGATGATCGGCCAAGACCACAGCGAGGCCAAGAGCTGTTTGTATCTGAATCAACAAGGGGAGCGATTTGTCAACGTCACCAAGGACTCCGGACTCGAAGGTGTGTTCATCACCATGGGTTCGAACTTCGCGGATTTCGACAACGACGGTTGGCTCGATTTCTATCTCGGAACCGGGGACCCTAATCTCGGAACCCTGGTCCCCAACCGCATGTTCCGAAGTATCGCCGGCAAGCGATTTGACGACATCACCGCTTCGTCGGGTACGGGCAATCTCCAAAAAGGTCACGGCGTTGCTTGCGGTGACTGGGACCGCAACGGCTCGATCGATGTGTTCATCGAGATGGGGGGGGCCGTCAACGGGGATAAATACCACAACATCCTTTTTGAAAATCCTGGTAATAACAACTCCTGGATATCTCTTAAATTGATAGGAAATATCTCGAATCGCGCAGCGATCGGAGCGAGGATCAAAATCCAGACCGACGATCCAGACCTTCCGGTCGTCTACCGGCACGTCAGCTCGGGGAGCAGTTTTGGTGCAAACCCGTTAGAACAAACGATCGGATTGGGCAAAGCAACCAAGGTGCTTTCTATTCAGATCGAATGGCCCGTTCCAGCGTCTGCCGACGGTGCAAAAAGATTGCAGAGGATCGATGGTCCTATCGCTTTAAGTCGAATATTAAGGATCGAGGAAGGCGTTTTTCCCGAGTTGAATTCAGCTCAGTGATTGGATCATGGCTGATTCTCGCAAAGGCCTCTGAGCACCTGTTCGTCCATCGCATCGGATTTCGTCGTACTCGTACTCGATGGCTGTTTGAACTGCGGCGATGCCGATCGTTGATCGAGGCAGTTCGCGGCTACTTGCGGACCAATAGGCCGGATTGCTATACTGGATTGGCTCGAGTTCGAGTACGAGTACCGTCCGCCGCGGCGGACTGAGTACGAGAAGAAGCACGAACAAAGTTCTAAAGTCCCCTCCTCGCACTCGGTCAATGCGAGTCGATATACTGAGTCCCGGCGATACCAATCTACGTGTTTTCATGATTGAATTCTCCGCTGATGAATAATCAACCCTACGGCATCCCGGAAAAACATTGGCCAGCCAAACTCACTTACTGGTGGTATCGCGCCGCTAGGCCTCTGAGAGCCAAAGCACTCAGGCAACAGCAAATCCTGAGTATTGAGTTCGAACAACTTGAACACCTTCAAGAAGCCTTAAAGTCCGGACTCGGGGTGATGATCACTCCAAATCACTCGTTCCACTGGGATTCCTACTGCTTACTGAACGCAGCGGATCGCCTTAAAGTCCCCTTCTACGTGATGACCGCTTGGCAGGTTTTTTCTCAAAGCCGTTGGTTTGAACGCGAATCGATGCAACGTTGCGGCTGTTTTAGTGTCGATCGAGAAAACACGGATATCCAATCGATGAAAACGGCACTGGATATCTTGCAACGCCGACGCGAGCCATTGGTGGTATTTCCCGAAGGCGATATCTACCACTCCAACGATCGACTCACTCCGTTGCGTGAAGGTGCCGCAGCGATCGCCCTGATGGCTGCTCGTAAATCGGAGCGACCCATCGCAATTCTTCCAGTGGCGATCAAACGCTGGTACCTTGAAGATCCTACTCCTAGTTTGTGCCGCACCGCCGAAAAGATGGAACTGCGACTCGGTTGGAAAGCCCAGTCGCATCTGCCGATGACCAACCGAATACTCAGCATCGCTGAACAAGTCCTGTCTGGGAAAGAAACAGAGATCCTCGGCCAACGCCAGCAAGGAACCCTTCAGCAAAGGATAGGCTTACTGACCGAAGAAGTTTTAAAACGTGCCGAAGCGAAATATCTCAGCGGACCTCCCAAGAAGCTCGTCCCTGAACGCATCAAAGAGATCCGCCGTATCCTCATCGCCCAGATTGCCGAAAGGGCCGATCAAGCTCCTTTAGAACAGAGAAAAGAATGGGAAGGCGACATGGAAAGCATGTTTTTGGCCACCCAACTCTACAGTTATCCGGGCGACTACCTCACAGAAAGTCCGACTTGGGAACGCCAAGCCGAAACACTGGATAAACTCGAAGAGGATTTCTTGGGGGCAAATTACCCCACTTCGCACGGGCCCAAAACCGTGCACATTCGATTCGGAGAGCCTATTCTTTTGCCCGAAGGCAAGCAGGCCAAGTCCATGTCGCCCGATCACCTCACCCTGGACCTCCAACAGCGAATTCAAGCCATGCTCGACTTGTTGAACCGAAACCACGGCGATCTTTCTATCCGCGATTCACGGAGCAATACCCATGTTTGAAATCGAGGGTGTTTCCAAGTCGTTCGGCGATCAAACGGTGCTCCATGAAACATCCGTCGCGTTTGAGCCCGGAAAATCTACGGTGCTCATCGGGCCTAGCGGGTGCGGAAAAAGTACCTTGCTGCGAATCCTAGCAGGTTTGCTCGCTCCGGATACCGGGCGCGTTCTTTTCGAAGGTGTCGAAATGACTCCTGGCAATCGGATCCCCATGAGGCACCGAATCGGCTATGTCATACAAGACGGAGGCCTCTTTCCGCACCTGACCTCGGCCCAAAATGTCGGACTCATGGCTAAGCATCTTCAATGGCCAGCCGATCGAATCCGAAATCGTATCGAGGAATTGGCTGAGTTGACTCGACTCCCCCGCCCTGCCCTAGACCGATACCCGACGCAGATTTCTGGAGGGCAACGCCAGCGAGTCGGTATCATGCGCGCCTTGATGCTCGATCCACCTGTGATGCTCTTGGATGAGCCCATGGGTGCCCTCGACCCATTGGTTCGATACGATCTGCAAGAGGATTTACTGAAGATTTTCCGAACGCTCAAGAAAACCGCGATCACCGTTACCCACGACATGGGCGAAGCCGGATTCTTCGGGGATCATATCATCATGTTAGGCCAAGGTCGCATCGTGCAGCAAGGCAAACTCGAGCAGATGATCCTCCATCCAGCCAATGCATTTGTGACCCAATTCGTCAACGCTCAACGATTCCCGACGTTGAACCCACCCAAGGAGCCTTCATGAGCAAGCGATCTGTTTTACTATGGCTCTGCATGGCTTGGGTCCTGGTTGGTTTTGGATCGATTCGGATCGCCTGGGCTGAGGAAAAGGAAATCGGTATCGGCTCCAAGTCCTTTACCGAATCGGTAGTCCTTGGTGAGGTCCTCTCGCACTTGGTCAGGAACACTGGTGCTCGAATCGAACATCGGGCCGAGCTGGGGGGGACGCAAATTCTCTGGCAAGCGCTCCAGACCGGGGAAATCGATGCGTATGTCGACTACACAGGTACCATTCGCGAAGAAATCCTCGCCGATGCGATACGCCAAGGGACCAAGATCGAATCCGAAAATGAGATGAGATCGGCTTTGGCTCTGAAGAAAGTCGTGATGTCCGAGCGGATCGGATTCAATAACACCTATGCGCTCGGAATGAAGCGGTCGGTGGCTGAACGTCTCTCGATCCGAAAAATTAGCGATCTGAGGAATCATCCCCAACTGGAGTTGGGTTTGAGCGACGAGTTTTTTGAACGCAAGGATGGTTGGCGGCCGCTCAAGGAGAAGTATTCCTTGCCCCAGACTCAGATCAAAGTCATGGACCACAATCTTGCCTACCGGGGACTTGAAAAAGACTCGATCGCAGTGACGGATCTTTACACGACCGACCCCGAGATCCAGTACTACGATTTAGTCGCTTTGGAAGATGATTTGGGGTTCTTTCCTGTCTATTATGCTGTCGTGCTCATGCGGCAGGATCTTGCCACTCGGGCTCCGAAAGCAGCCGAAGCCATCTTGAAAATCCAAGGGCTCATATCACCCGAGGCGATGTCGGCCATGTCGGCACAAGTTCGATTGGATCGTAGACCGGAGACTGTTGTTGCAGGTGAGTTCTTAAACAAACAGTTGAACTTGAGCTTGCCCTTGCCCCAGGAAGGACCTTGGGCAAGTCTCTCCAAAGGGGTCCAAAGGATTCTGAGTACTACAGGCGAGCATTTGTTTTTGGTGCTGGTATCTCTGGGCTTGGCGATCCTCACAGCGATCCCACTGGGGATCATCGCCGCGGGTAACGAAACGATCGGACAGACGGTGCTTGGAATTGTCGGTGTGATCCAAACGCTCCCCTCGATGGCCTTGTTGGTATTTATGATGCCCCTTTTTGCTCTCTTTGACATGGGGATCGGACCTGCACCTGCCATCATGGCTCTGTTTCTCTACAGCCTTTTGCCGATCGTCCGGGGGACTTACTCTGGGCTCAAGCAAATCCCTGCTGCGATACGCGAGTCGGCAGAGGTCCTTGGACTCGATGCCAAAGCCAGACTCAAATTGGTCGAACTCCCCTTGGCGCTCCCCTCGATCCTCTCGGGGGTCAAGACTGCAGCGGTGATCAACGTTGGCACCGCGACGATAGGCGCCTTGATCGGGGCCGGGGGTTACGGCTCACCGATTCTCACCGGGATCCGACTCAATGACCTAGGGTTGATTCTCCAAGGTGCCGTGCCGGCAGCCCTAATGGCTCTGGCCGTCCAATACGGCTTTGCCCTTTTGGAAAAACGGATCGTCTCGCCGGGGCTCCTGGGAACTTAAGGACCCTGATCGGTACTGAGCCCTTCGATCCACTTCCTTATCAAACCGACGGCCTGATGGTCGATTTCGTTCGACGCCAACGGAGGCATCTGGTCCTTGCCCCGTCTAGCGATCCGCTCAAGCAATACGCTCTTTTCGGGGCTTCCAGGCAAGACCAGCTTGGCTCCGGCAATCCCTAAATCGTGATGCTTGGGCGGAACGTCGAGAATCCCCATTTTGCTAAACGGCGTGGGGTGGCTCAGTTCCATCGCCGCGTTTCCCCCTCCTGCAGGCACATGGCACGAAGCGCAGTTGGAGTGCAGATAAGCCACAACGCGAGCATCGATGGGCTCTTGCTCGTTGCTGGGGTCAGCGAGCTTGGGCAAACCCTCGGGCCCTGAGGGTAGCTTGCTTTTGAATAGTCCCATCCGTTCAAACGCCACGAGTTGGTTTTCATCATGACCGTAGTACGGACTCTCGTGGGGATAAATTCGGTTGAGCTGCGAAGTCTGCAAACCGAGCGTGTAGTTTGCAGCACGACTATGGCAAACCATGCACTCGGCTCGGCTCGGATAATGCCACTTCTGCAACCGAGAGCCTCCCGGAACATTCGCATCCAGGATCGAATAGGAGACATCGGTGCCCGAAGCATCCACCAACTGAGCGTCCGTCCCATCCTGATTCCAACGGTAGGAATAACCCACCCATTCATTCTGCTCGCGGACCATCAACCGCGTCTCGATCCGATGGCGACTCTCGCTATTCCCCGGCTGCTTCTCAAGCGAAAAACTCTTGATCAAGACCGTGCCATTTGGAAACGTCCAACCCAACTGGTTCTGAAACTCAATACGTGGATCCTCCGATGCATCATCGGGAATCGCAAAGGCTCGCTCTTTGAAAGCTCCATCGCTCCAAAACGGGGAGTTGACCGAATAGGGAATGACCCCTTTGGCATAACGATGCTTGGCGACATCCTCGAAAAGACCGGTTTGACTCAGTAGCCTTGGGAAGCGATCGGAGGTGTCTTCGGCCCGGTTCGGCACAAGCTTAGAAATGCCCTTTCCCAGGTGGTCCGCGATCCAAATCTCGCCATTGCTCATGCTCTCAAAAGACGTGATCGCATGCGGTGAGTCGGCGATCTCACGGGAATCGATGACTCGTGTTCCATCGTGCCAGATCGCCCAGATCTTGCCCGTCGAGTAGTCGCCATAGACATACGCCCCAACGAGGCTTCGATAATCTTCCTGCGAACCACGGTAGACGATTCCACCAGTCAGTGAACGAGCTTGGCTGTGATGGTGGTCCTTGACCGGTGGCACAAATGGCTCCTGACCGCGCTGGCGATTGGCATAGAAGACCGAGGCCCCTTCCATAACACTCCAGCCGTAGTTGGCCCCTGGTTGCACTAGGTAGACCTGCTCCCAGAGATCCTGGCCATTTTGACCCAGCCATATTCGACCCGACTCGGGGTCGGTGGTAATACGCCATGGGTTACGAAGTCCATAGGCCCAAGTTTCCTTGCGAGCCTCCGCTCGATGAAAGAAAGGATTGTCGAGCGGAATGCGATAAGGCTCACTTTCTGTGGATGGTTCAATATCGATTCGCAGAACTTTCGCCGTCAGATGGGTAAGGTCCTGACCTCGCAAATTGATGTCCGAGTCGCTCGTACCATCTCCACTGGTGATGTACAGCATGCCATCGAGGCCGAAAGTGATTGCGGCGCCATTGTGCCCATCACTCGGCCATTCGATGATCACTCGCTGTTGGACGATCCGCATGGATTCGTCGTCCTGTTGAACTTCCAATCGCAGGATACGAGAATGCTTGACCCCCTGGACGCTTTCATTGAGCCCCACAAATACAAAGGGCTTGGCCGGATACTCCGGATGAAAACATAAATCGTAGTGGACACGATCCGAGTTTGCCTGCTCGATGACGCGATTCGACCACTCATCGCTCCTTTCCTGAGAAGCCAAACGAAGGATTTCCGAAGGTCCATAAGGGGTCTTCTGGGTGATCATCCAAAAGCCGGTCGATTTCGGTTCGGCTCGCAAACAGATCGGATGATCGAACTCGAAACCCAGATCAACCCGTTGTGTCGTGAAAGGAAGCGGAGGCTCCGGAGACCCCTGTACTTTGGAGGTCGTCATCGGAACGCGATCCGAAGGTGGTCCCAAAAACCGGATTTCGCTAAATTCTTCGTGCCGATGGAAGGAGGGTTGTGTCAACGCAGCAGTGCTTGTCAAGACAGGTGCATCGGTGGATCGATCGTAATCGTAGCGGCACAGTGAATAGGTCCATGAATCACCCGGTCCAGGCCCGCCGCCGGTTCGATGGAAGTCCTTCCATGCTATCTTGAATTCCACCTGCCAACTGCGATCGGCATCGGTCCGATCCTCAAGCGTGCCATCGATTTGAACCGAGCTTTGGAAATCGAAAGTATCCGCGGATTTGTAAATCGCATAAGCTTTGGGAACTCGCTCGGGAATATACAGATCCATTTGCGTGTTGGCAGGGGTGACATGGAATTCGTAGTATCCTGGTCTGTCTTTTGAAGGTTTCAAAAAGAGCTCAAAGCAATCGTCCAGCCACGTCTGCTCATCACGCTCCTTGATCGTCCCTTGGATGTCATTGTCGGTGAGCTTAGCCCATACATAGAGATACTCCTTGTCCCAAACCATTTTTGCTTGCGTGGGGATGGAGTCGCCAGAGGCAATCGGAGCTGTTTTCGAATCGCTCGCAAGCCAGGATGCTCGGAAGTTGCTGATCGTCACTGCATGCTCCCAACAGGGCTCGTCGGCCAACCCATCGATCTTCGGCGGCGTGCTTGCCCAGCGGCATGTGTAGAGCGACGCGTCGGGCAAAGCCGGCCCGCTGGGGCCTTGCGCCGAGCCAATGAGCCCCAAGACAAGCACGCACAGAAGGCAACAAACAGCACGAAGTGTCATGGGAATCAGCTAATCGTTGAACGGACTTTTCCGCTGCATCCGTAATTTCCAGGAGCAATCGATCGACTCTGTCAAAAGTCAAGCAATGACGAGCCAACCGCCCTGCTCGCAGCGATACTGTAACAAATCCGCTTCAACTCTGCAAAAAATCCGCCCCAACAGCAGACTACTTGGATTAGCTCCGTGTGGCCGAGTGCTGTTCCCACCAACCATCGTGACCACCGGCGTCGCTTGGCATCGCCATGGGTTTTCGTTCGGATTCGGTCCAGACAAAGTTAGGCTCAGGGGCCGATGTCGCTTCGCGATTTTCCAAGTTCGCCGGGAACTCGGCGGGCTTATACTGATCCATCGCATCCCATTCCTGCCCTGTCCAATCTTGATCGGCCCACTCTTGTTCAAACCAAAGAGGCACCGCATCGACGAGCGGCTCATCGGACACCTTGGCGATTTTAGGCTCGCCGAGCACCTTGGCGATTTTTGGCTCTGCGAGCGGCTCCTGTTTTGCGACCACACGGGTCCTTGCCGGTAGCAAAATCGGATCGGGCTCTTGTGGCAAAGCAGCAGGCTGCACCGGAGCTTCCATAACCGTTTGAGCTTCTTGGACTTCGATGATAGCAGTCGGTTTCGAATCGATGACCCTCTGTGGGGTTGGCTCAGGATTGTAGACTTCCGCTACCCCTGCTTGACCCTGCATGGGCAAGACTCGAACTTGCACACCGATCGAATCGAACATTCGCATGATATGCTCGTGGCAGGTGAACATGACGACTTGATGTCCCAAGGCGGCGAAATCTCGGAGCACTTTCGCTGCGCTCGTCGCGCGGATCGTGTCGAAGTTCACCAGGACATCATCGAGGACCAGAGGCAGTGTAGCTCCACGTCGCGAATAAGCTGCCGCGAGGGACAATCGCAAGGAGATGAAGACCGCTTCGCGGGTTCCTCGGCTGAGGACTTCCAAAGGCAAGCTTTGTCCCTTATCGTTGTCGATCCTCAGTGCATTCTTACCCAATGGTGTCCAAACACGCACGTACTTGCCCTCGGTCAACTGTTTGAGAAATGCCGAAGCTTCCCGAAGTGTTTCTGGCTGTCTTTCGCTCTCGTAGATCTCGCAGACTTTCTCAAGCATGCAGGTGGTAAATCCGAGTGTGCGCCAATGATCGGCGCAGAGTTCGATCTGTCGCTCCAGACTTGCCAGTTCGAATTTGGCTTCTGCCAATCGTCGATCCCCTGCGAGCGTTTTCATCTCCTGATTGATCTCCCCTTGGCGCAACTGCAATTGTCCGATCCTTTCGGCACCGCCGCTCGAGCGAAGCGTCAGTGTTTCCCAACGTTTCTCGAGTTCGTGGTGTGGAGTGTTTTGCAGCATCCGTTGGATGGAATCGTAGGAGACATGGTTGCCCAGTGTCGAGCGAATGCGTTCGTCGAGCGACGCGATCTGCGACTCGAGTTTCATATGCTCTTGCTTGCGGGTCAGCAATTCTTCGAGTTGTTCGAGCGATTCGACGCCGATTTCGGCCAGATAGCTCTGCCTCGAACTGATCAGACGTTCAACATTTCGACGAATCCCCTTTTGCTTCTTCAGCAGCTCTTCGTCTTGGGACTTTAGCTCCTTGCGCTGTTTCAAATATTGCTTTTGCTGTGCAAGTGCATTCATCAATTGCTGCAATCGCTGCTGCGGTACCTCGACGGAACTGTTGTTTTCGCGGGTCGACTCCCGCGTCAATTCCTTGGTGTCTCTTGAAGAGGAAATCTCCTTGCGAGACGTGGGGGCGACCCCATCGGGTGATGCCATCGCGACTTGCATCTGGGTATGGAGTGCGTCGAGCTTTTGCAGGGAGCTGACCAGTTCGATTCGCCTTTGGGATAGCTCGTCGGACTGCGTGCTGAGTTTCTTTCGAGTGATCAGCAACGATTCGTAACCTTCGGCTAGAATCCTCAGGCTCTTTGGGGAGAGAGACTCGGCGAGTCCGAGCTGATGCAGGGTTTTCTTCCAGGCGATCCTCGCCGTTTTGAGGCCATGGATCGCGTCGGCTGCCTGTTTGCGCGCCGTGTTGTATCTGGCTTTTGCGGCTGCCTGATTGTGGTAGATCGGCAAATAGGATTCGCATTCGCTCAATTCATGCTCGGCTTGTCTGAGTTGTTGTTCGAGCGAAACGTTGGGTTCAGGGAGCGATCCGATCAATTCCTGCTTTTCATGTTCCGTCTTGCGGATCTGCATCACGAGGGTATCGAGTTGCGTTTCGACGTCGGTGATTTCACCTTCCATCCCCTTTTCCATCGACTTCCACCACAGATAAGTCGCTACCAAGATGATCATTCCAAGAACGGTCATCAGGACACCTGTGTTTTGGGTGTCGGGTGACTGCAACTGAATGGCTCGGGCCGTAGCAGGTAGGTTGGCGTTGTTGTACCAACCAAAGAAGTTGTTCAATCCCGAGATCAGCATGAATGCGCCGATGAAAAACGGGATCGCCAGCATGATCACGCGTTCCCATGAGAATCCATCATCGCTCTCAAGATCGATCGTGTCGCCTTCGAGTTCCTGGCGATGCGAACCTAGCTTTTGCAATCGCTCATCGACTTGCTGGTATTTTCGGATCGATTGGATGCGATCGCTGGCCTTCAGAATGGAGGCCTGGAGATCCTCCGAATCACGGGTTTGGAGAAATCCACCGATCTCATTTTGCAGTCGCTCGATCTCCCTTTTCTCGGTCTCGACACGCTCCTTGGCTTGCTTGAGGCGGGTCTGCTGCATTCGAACATCACGCGCAGGTCCTGCCAATTGACTGATCGCAGGACGGCTCAAATCCGGTAAACTCGACAGTCGCCGATCGTTGAGCAGGGCCTCTTGGTCCGCGTCGCTAAGTCCAAGGCGTTTTGCATCTTCGACGAGCTGTTCCTGAGTTTGTAGGTGCTCCGACTCGAGTCGTTGAATTTGTTTTTGAAGTTGAGTGATCCATGGTCCCTGTTCGGCCGCCGACTCGATCTTGCTCGAAAGCCCCAAAATATTCCGGTTCAATGGGAGTGCATCGGCCTGCTTGCGCAGGGACTGGCGCTCCAGGACGACCGATTGAGTTTGCTGGCGTTTCTGATCGATCTGAGATTGCAACTCGAGAAGCTTCACCCGCGAATCCTCTTGCAGATCGATTCGTGCATGGACTTGGGTAAGCTTCTCTCGAAGCGCATCACGCTGTTGCCAAGGTTCGCGTACCTGCATCGCCGTTTCGACAGTTCGGGATTCCAGATCCCACTGCTCGATACGTTGCTTGATTTCCTCGATCTCATTTTGTTGGTTGCGGCGGACCGAAGCCAGTTCGCCCCAGCGTCGGCCTCGCAGAGTCAACTGTTCGATCTCATCGCGAAGCTTCTCACGCTTAGACTGCATCGACTGCAGTTGCGCGCTTTCCTCCGAATACGAGGCGATGGAGGTCCTTGCGGTTCGAAGCTGACGAATGACATCGACCAACGAAACCCGATCGAGTCCACTCGATAGCTTGTACAATTCGTCGGCCGCTGCGGTATCGTCTAATGTGCTGAGTTCCTGAAGTTCTCGAAGGCCGATTGCAAAGACATTCGTGAAAATCGACTCGTCGACGTTTCCAAGCAGCGAGGTCAGTCGATGCTGACCTTGGGTGATTCCATCGGAACTCGTGACGGTCAATTGCCCGAACACGCTCGAATCGTTGAGCGTCGCTCGACGGGCAATCTCATAGCCACCTCCCGGACCCGATACGCGCATCGCACCACCGGGCTTGCCTCCGTAAACGGGGGGCAAGTACCGGGCGCGTCGTTCTGCAGTGAACCCATAGAACATCGTCCGCAGGAAGTTCATCAAGGTCGTTTTGCCAGCTTCGTTCGGTCCATAAAAAACCGTCATGCCCTCGGGCATCGAATCGACGCTCAACCCACTCCAAACTCCGAAACCATCGATTTGTACGTCGCGAATCTTCATCCTCGGGTCCCTCCGAATCTCCTAATAGGAGCCATCAAATCCACTTTGTGCCCTCGGAGCATGTCCACTCCCAAGAGCGTTGCTCGATCCAATGCCGCACCGGTAACTCCTGGTGCATCGTCGATCAGTAGTTGTTGCCAAGCCGCTGTGCCTGGGGTCTCCGACTCCAAGAGCGGCTTGAGGTTTAAATGCTGTCCATGCGTCTTGCGTTGCTCCTGAGAGGTTCTCAGGAAATCGCCGAGTATGGTGTCCTCCTCCTGCCACTTGGCAGGATAAGCCTTCGGTGAGCGAACCTCGATGTCCGTCGACCAGACACTGCAGGCTCCATGGCTATACTCTCGCCTTAGCCAACCGAGAATCTCGTCGATCGCCTCAGGACCTACCATCGAGGTATTCTCCAGGTCAAGTTCCACTCGCCAGCGGACGATCAAATGCCTTGTGCCATGCTCGCTCTGGAGCCTGGAAATACGTTTGGTCATAAGCTCACGTATGTCGCGACCCATCGCAAGGTCCTCGACATCGAGCGTCTGCGTGATGTAACGGAAGTAATCGCAGTCGCTCGCAGCGATCTGCGCATCGTGGGTCCCATCGACTTCGACCGTCCAAAAGCCATGAGCGCCCTCTTCATCAAATCCACGACCCTGAGGGGTTCCGCAGATTCGCATGTGAGGCGCCTCGCCATGGAGCGTTTTTCGAGTGTGGTCGTTGCCGATTGCCCAAAAATCAATGCGTTCGCTCAGAAGCGATTCGCGGTCGGCATGGCCATGAGCCAGCGCGATGACATAAGTCCCATCGGCATCGCATTGGAATTCCGCCGAGCGGATCGATTCCCGGCCGTCATTGGATCGACCTAGGATTGTGGCCAGTGCCGAGCCATTGCGACGGAACACGACCGATTCGACTTCTTTTTTGGAAAAATAGTGAACATTCGCAGGAAGCGATACGGCTTCGGGCCAGCGCTCCGGATCATCGACCGAGCCACCGGCCCAATAAACCAAGATATTGCGTTGAGCGAGCCGTTCGAATTGATCGAGCAGGAATGCCGGCCCTGCGGCTCCGGTCGAAATCGGGTTAAGAAGATCCCCTGCGAGCAGAACGAAATCGACGTTCTCGATCAGAGCCGACTCGAAGAAGGCTTCGGCGGCCTTCCAAGGTGCATCGACAAGGGCGGCTTTGAGATGTTCCGGGATATCGGTCAGATCCTGCATAGGCCTTTCCAAATGAAAGTCACCTGAGTGCAAAAACCGAATAGATTCCTTCCCCATGGACCACCCTCCTTTAGTGGAACTAGAAAAACTGGATCGAGGCGGGAGTTTAGTGGAAATGGAGAGTTTGAATCAATGCCGATTTTGCGCTTGGTGCCGCAAGGGGCGGATCCGACGGATTAGACGCGTCGGGCAGCGGAACCGGGTGCCTGGCACCTGGGGGAACCCTGCACCTGAAGGAAACCTCGGGGAATGCTAGCAAACCGAGGCAGCGGCAGTGGGTGCCTTGCACCTGCCATTTGCCTACATACGCTGAGTCAAAACACCATATCCTTCCCTGGCTGTTTCCCTTTGCGTTCTTTGCGCCTTTGCGGTGAGACTCAAGATCCCTTTCGAGCCGTCGACCAGCGGGGTGCGATCTACGACGTCGAGATGCAGTTGTCGACGCATCCTAAGGCTGCCAGCGCCGATTGTGTCGGTCGAGATTGTCAATCCGATCGTCTGGAAAGAGTTCGAGGCGGATAAACTGTCGATTCTGGACATTCTGGCGATTGACAACGCGGACCGTAGGCTCAACGTAGAAGTGCAGCGAACCAAGTCCTCCTGGCTACCGCAACGCCTGACGTATTACTCAGCGACTCAGGATGCCCGGCTGAAATGGGAACTCGATGAGAACACTCGAATCCAAACAGCGTTTGAAGAAGGCGAGGCCCGCGGCGAGGCCCGTGTCAGGATAGAGTTGATTCGAACTTTGGAAGAGCTGCTGCGACTGCAGATCAGTTCCGATGCAGAGCTTCGAGGCAAGTCACTTGAGGAACTCCAGCAGCCTGCCCAATTCCTCCAGGAAATGATTCGCAACCGCCCCTCGTCATAGTCCGACAGTTCAATCATGAATAGACGTACCCACATCGGCGACTTGAGTTTCACTTGGGACGCGAATAAGAACAAGACCTCCCTCCCGGCCAACCTTCGTCCCTCGGGCTCCACCTCCGCGATGAATCTCAACTGGGATTCGGACAACAAGCTTCGGTCGACTGCCTTCAAGGTCTCGGCGAGGTGATCGGAAAAGAAGCGGCAACGGGTGGCTGGCACTTGAGGGGACCCCTGGGGGAACGCTAGCAAACCGAGGTGGCGGCAACGGGTGCCTGGCACCTGAAGGGAACCCCTGAGGAACGCTAGCAAACCGAGGCGGCGGCAACGGGTGCCTGGCACCTGAAGGAAACCCCGAGGACCGCTAGCAAACTGAGGCAGCGGCAACGGGTGCCTGGCACCTGAGGGGACCCCTGGGGAACGCTAGCAAACCGAGGAAGCGGCAACGGGTGCCTGGCACCTGAAGGGAACCCCTGAGGAACGCTAGCAAACCGAGGTAGCGGCACCGGGTGCCTGGCACCTGAGGGAACCCTGGCACCTGAAGGGAAACCCTGAGGAACGCTAGCAAACTGAGGCGGCGGAACCGGGTGCCTGGCACCTGAAGGGAAACCCTGAGGAACGCTAGCAAACCGAGGTAGCGGCACCGGGTGCCTGGCACCTGAGGGAACCATGGGGGAACGCTAGCAAACCGAGGTAGCGGAACCGGGTGCCTGGCACCTGAAGGGAAACCCTGAGGAACGCTATCAAACTGAGGCGGCGGAACCGGGTGCCTGGCACCTGAGGGAACCCTGGCACCTGAAGGGAAACCCTGAGGAACGCTAGCAAACTGAGGCGGCGGAACCGGGTGCCTGGTAG
>JAJTFB010000071.1 GCA_021300015.1 Pirellula sp.
GTGTAGCGACAAAGGATTTTTGGACTACACCGTCGAAGAGTACTTGGACGCATTGAGATGGTGTATCAAAAACAAGTTGTTCCGAGCCGATGCAACGATACCCGAGGATGTTCCAGAGTGTCTCAAGAACCACAGTTTGGGGCCTGAACTAGTGCTTCAGCAAGACCGAGAGTTTGGCGAGATGTATCGATATCGGGCTGGTTGCAAGCCTGATCCGGATGCGCAGCGGGACTCTTCGGATGACAAAGCATCCGAATCAGGCAGATTATCGGGCCCAGAGGACACCCAGGCCCAATAGGGTCTCCTGCGAAAGCTCTTGCCCGGCTTTCTCCTACGAGTTCTTCCGAGCAAGCTCAAGGCTCACTGAAGGCTTATCGAGCAAAGGCCTCAAGCGGGAGATAAACGGGAGGCAAGGGGAGGGGAAGATAAGCTGCTGAGCCGATGGGATTCGTCCCGAGACGGACTAGGTGGTAGTCCAGTTCCGGGATCGAGAACGGGTTGTTGAGGGAGCGCTGATGGATTCCTTTTGAAGGGCCGGAGTGGCTCAGCGCATGCGGTGCGCGCCAAGGCGGGATAAACGTCGCCTGAATTGGTTTCTAAACCCATCTTTTGGGTGGAATTGCCGCTCGATTCCACCATCGACCGCCCAATGCATCGCGCTCGTTTCCCCAACTAACTCGGGGACTGTCCCCGGGTTAGTTACTGCCATGTTTAGGGACAGTCCCCGAGTTTTCAAGGGACAGTCCCCGAGTTTTCAACGCAGTGAATTGCGTCTAAGGCCGTGCGATTCGCATGAACGAATTTCCCAAGGCTCTCAGGGAGCATTGACCATACGACCCTATGTTTGTCTTGAGGACTCACGACCTGCGAATCAGGACTGAATTCAGGCTCTTGGAAGAATAGATCGATCTGGTTTTTGAAGCAGGGATGCTGGACCTGCGAGAGTATTTCCTCCCATTGGGACTTGAGTGCAGGATCGGTAGGTTGGATTTTTGGAGTTATTTCAGCTAGCGGTTCTGCAGGGGTCTGGAAAATGGCCTCGGAGGCCGATCGAAGCGGTTCTTCGTTCTCGGCGATCGTTCGTTCCCAAGCAATCCATTGCCAAACGAGGATAGCGACGGCTAGTAAAGCGATAGCAGAGGCGATGAGCCAGACCAAGGCCAGCGGCCCGATCGCGACGACAAGCTTATTCGAAGCGATCTACTTCGAAGAGGTAGGCAATGATCGCATACACTGCAAGGATCGGGATTCTTTTTCAATTCCGAACAACAAGACTCCTACGCTGGTCGCATACTTCATCGGCATCGATAGAAACAGGTACCAAAACCCTCGATCGAATTGGAGCGACCTTTTACTCGTCAGGGCGAGCGAAAGAGCTACTTTGGAGCGCTGCACACTAGTGCAGTCGAGAGTCAAGAACCGATGAGGGTTTTTCTCAACGGAAGGGGTGTTTTTTAAAAACCAGAGACACAGAACGGGTGTATTCTGTGTTTGAAAAGATCGGAACACTGGAGTTTTTACACCGTATGTGCCTCGCATTACATAAACTTAGGGTCTATCCCCTGGTATTTGTCACGCCATAAGGTTCAAGCTTTCACTTTCACCAAGGAGCACCGTCGTGGGATTGTCCCGAAAGATTCTCTGGTTCGTCTTTGTCGCCTTGCTGGCTTCGACCGTGGCTCGGGGGCAGGGGGACGGCTTGGCCGCTATGTACCCTAACGATGCCGGGATCGGCCTCGACAAGGCCGTGCTGCTCCACGACGATTTCGAGGACAACAAGATCGGCGAGCTATGGGATGAAATCAGTCGCCGAAAAGGGCGCGAAGCGACCAAGGATGTGGATCCGGTGAGGGCGGAGAAGGATCCGGCCATCGCACGAGGAAACTGCTCGGCCAAAATCCAATTGAGCAAAGATGGTCACGAGGATGTGACGTTCGTGAAGTGGCTCCGGCCCGGTCACGACGAACTGTACATGCGGCATTACGTTCGGTACGGCAAGGATTATGGCTATCATGGGCACGGCGGCAGCGGGTTCATGGCCGATGCGGGCAAGGGACAGTTCAAAGGGGCTGGAAAAGCCCCCGACGGCGAAAAGTTCTTCTGGGCAACCTTCGAACCAATCGGCCCGCGTGATTGGAACCCGCCCGGCGCGATGATCTTCTATGCCTACTGGTGGAAGATGAAACCCGATGGAAAAGGAAACCACTGGGGCAATTGGTTCCAACCTAAACCCGATCAGGTGCCCGAGCTGGAGACATGGACGTGCATCGAATGGCGAGTCAAGACGAACACGCCGGATCGAGAGGACGGCGAACTCGATTGCTGGATCGACGGCAAGAAGCACGGTGAATTCCGTAAGATCAACTGGCGATCCGTCGACACGCTAAAGGTCAACAAAGTGCAACTCTCGCTCTGGCTCGAAGCACAGAGTTACACCCGTGCGGGCGGAGGAACCACCCGCACGGTGTGGTACGATGACATCGTGGTAGCCACTACATACATCGGACCCAAGGCCCAATGACCCCCAACGTACGATCGCCCTGGGGTACAACAGTGCCCCCCTGGCTTTCCTCTACCTCAGTGGCTCTTTATCTGTGTAAAACGAAAAGCCAAAACGCTGAAACTCTCATTTGTAATGACCCTTTTTCCGCAAATTCTTCGCGCGAGCCCGAAATGAAACTAACAAATTGCTTACTCCTCTCCGTACTGGGCATTGTGGGTTGCACCAGTAGCACCAAGCCACCACCAACAGGTGCCCAGGCTTCAACTGTTGAAACTACCACCGAATCCAATAGGAACGATGCATCTCAGTTGTTCGGGGATTTTTCATTCTCGATCCCTAACGGTTGGACCGTCGTTAATCCAGATCGCAAGAAAACAAAGGCAATGCTCTTGCTAGATGGGACGACCTGGCAGAATGCCAAGGCAATGATCAAAGTTGACGTTGGAATGCCGGCTGCCCCTACCGCAAAGCAAACTGCTGAGAGCTTCGCCAAGAGCGCTAAAGGTAGTGTTTCGCAGGAAACTATGGATTTCGATGGCGAGCCCGGTTTTATTGCCTTAACGTCAAGCGATAAGCTGACTACTCCGCGAATCGTAATCGTACTTTATCATGACGGAAAGGCTTATTTGCTTATGATCGGTGCGACTGAAGGAATCGATGTCGACGGTGCTGTGTCGCACATTCGCAAATCTTGGAAGTGGAATTAACCAGCCAAGCTAGTTCGGCGGATCAAAAGCACCTTCGCTCGTGAGCATCCGGATGGTTGGCGACTCGGTTTCTTCGAGCTCGCTCAGGGCGTCTTGGGGATCGGCCTTTTGGAACAGCGGACTACGCTTCTGGACCAGCTTGCGGGTCGATGTAGCGATCCCTTGAGTGACGGCCTGCTGCGCATTGATCGGTTGCGTTGTCCTCATTGAGACAATCGCGCTGGTTTTCATGAACTCCGATCGAACCTCCGGCGAGATCTTGCTCAGACGCGAGCCGACCTGCTGTAGACCTTGAGGGTTGACGCGTGCGGTCTGGGAGATCTGCGATAGAAAACTGGCGCACTCCACAAAGTTCTGATCGGCGGTCTTTCCGACCAAAGGTCCTAGCGTCCGGACAACCAAATCCGCTCCAGCATTGTCAAGCCGCATGAAGGCGTCCATCCAGGCGACCATTCCCGGTCGACCGTCGGGCAATTTCACCGCACGGTTGTGCAGCGCCACGACGCATTGGCCACGAAGTTCCCTCGGCCAAAGTCCACCTTCATAGGCTCCGTCGGAATGATAAATGTGCAGCGTGTCGCTTCCGTAGATCAGATCCATTTTGCAGGTCGTACCGGCTCCATCGTTCCCGATGAGCTTGTAGTCTCCAACCCGGTTCAAGCTGACTTTGGTGATCCCCATCAAATCCCAAATATTGACGACCACCTCAGGATGCCGGACCAGGAACCGGAACATGTCTGGATCGCTCTCGAGGGTCTGCGAGGGCATGCGTCGGAAATAGCTGACATCATCGACCACGGTACGAATGCGTTCGGAGGCGTCCGGAGTCAGTTGCTGAAAAGGGAGACTTTTGATCGCTGTGGTCCGAGTCTCTCGGGTGCTCGAACCTTCCTCAAACTCCTTGGTCCCGAAGATCTGCTGCTGGCCGAAATCTTGCTGGCCATAGGATGGCGCACTCATCGTCAAATTGCAACAGAAAGCACCCAACGCGATGGCCAAAGCCATAAGGCGGTGCCTAAGCGTCGAACGTATCGCGACGTAGAAAATCGGTTGCATCAATAGTCCTAGTCCCGAGTCAACCCGGAACGCTTGGAGGATGGTTTAATGGGTGATGCCCCTGCCCCATCCTTGAGAATCCCCCCCAAGGACATGAAAAGTCCACGCGCAGGCCATCACCTATGGGTGTCCATCGGCATCTGTGCCTGCAAACCCAAGAAGATCTAGTGATTTTCCAAGCCAACTGCACCAAGTACGTCGGGTCGAACCCGATCTGCACGCACCGAAATCCCCTTGTTTTCGTATAATCCGGAAAACCTTGACCAAATACCCCACTTTTCCAGAGCTACTTATGACGGGTTTCTTCCGGCTTGTTCATGGCCATCGCAAAGGGCTCCTTTGCCCAAAGGGGATCCTCCCAGCGTTGGGTATCCTCCTGATGCTGGGGCTCCTTGGATGCGAACCGAACAAAAACACCGCAAACCCCGACGCATCGAAAGCCGCCGCGTCGGCTAGCAAAACACCTTCGTCGGCCGCTGAGGATCCAGCGAGCCTGACCCTAGCACCCACCGCCGCGGCTCGAAGCCTCCTGGCCGAGTGCCTCAAGACCTACCGCTCGGCGGAGCGCTACCAAGACGATGCTCGTTTGGTCATCCAAGGAGCCTCGAACCTAACGATCCCAATGAAAGTGGCTTGGGAAAAACCCAACCGCTTGGGCCTCCAGACCGGATCGCTCCAGGGGCTTTGGACCAGCACGACATGGGAAGCTCAAAGCCGCGGCGCGGTCAACCCATTTCCTAACCAACGCCTCGTAAGACCTTTGCCAGCACGCATCGATCTGGATTGGATCGGCGACGATACGATGGGTGGCCTGCTGGTCGACGCCATGACCAAACCCATCCAACTCGAGCTGTTGCTATCGAATGACTTGACCGAAAGTCTCGCCAGCAACGATTCGATCCTTAAGATCCTCGACCCCATGGGGTTCGAGGATGTCCGCTGCGAGCGTATCGCCGTCGAAAAGCAGATCGACTCGCAGTCCCTGCGATGGGTTTTGTGGATCGATCCGGAATCCAAGCTCCTGCGGAAAATCGAACTTCCCCCACAGTTCTATTACCCCGGCGCAACGGCCGATCAGCTCTCGGGAATCACCTGTTCGATGGAACTCTCGGGCGCCCGTGCAAACGAACCGATCGATTGGAGCCAATGGCAGATGGCAAGCTCCCCGCAGGAGGTGCAAGTTGCACGGTGGGTCGCTCCGCCTCCGATCGCATCGACACCCATTCTTGGAAAGGTGATCGAACCGATCGATTTCAAGGACTCCAACGGGGCGATCTTGCTCGATACTGCCGAGCCTAAGAAACCTTTCCAAGTCCTCCTTTGGATCGAAGACCAGGCCGAAGCGCGAGCTCTTCTGGACGATCTTTTGAACGTCCGCCGGATCCTTTTGGAAAAAGAACTCGCGCCCTCGGGCAATATCCTCTTGGTGACCTCTGCCAAAGACGCATCCGGATTGCGAGAAAAACTCGCCGCATGGAATTGCGATTTACCCTTGGCCGTCGATAGCGACGGCGCTTTGCACAAGGCCTTTGAGGTCCGTCGCTCTCCAGCGATGATTATCCTCGATCGCTCTCGACGCGTCCAAGTCGCCGAGTATGTCGTCACCCCGCAAGCCATCGCGTCGATCCCTGAGCTTCTGAGCAAGCTCCGCAGCCAACAGGACCTTGCAAGCCGACAGCTCCAGCAAGACCTCGACAACCAATCCCGTTTTGTCGCAGCCCTACATCGCGTAGCCCTGGATAAAGAGCAGACCGCCAAGCTCCCTGAAATCACTGAATTCCCATTCGCGATGTTCGGCATGCGCAGGGACTGGAAAATCCAACTCGATGCACCCTTGGTCAGCGCTACGGGGGTCTGGTATCCCCAAGCGAGCTTGAACGCTCAAAGCGTACTATCGCCAAACGCGATTTCGATCGCAACGCTCGACGAAGACGGACTGATCCAGACCTTTGCTGTCGATGGGACCAAGAGACTCTGTGCGAAAATCGACCCCGATCTGGCCGATGGAGCTAAAAGACTCGTCACCTCGGTCGATCCCTGGACCCATCAGTGGATCGCCGTTGTCCCCGAGGGCTTACCTCGGTTCTGGATCGCGCCGAGCCAATCGGCGAACAATGCGCCCGTACTAGCGACAGCTTACAACACCCAAGCGGCCGAGACTCCCGTGTGCCACGCTTGGTTCCCCCAGCAACTCTCCACCCCGGTGTCCCAGGGGACTTCTTCCGTTGAGTCGAAACTTGCGATCGCAACGAGCGAGTCGAGGCTGATGATCATCAACCCGGTCAATGAGCAACGACTCGATGGAACGTTTCGCGAACCCCCAGTGGCTTTCGTTCCAGGGCTGACCACCGAGGGCTCAGTCGGCGAGTGGGATGTCCTTTACAACGACGGGAGCCTTCACAAGATTTCCAACCTTAACATCGCAAGCCAAGATGCCTCCCGAGCCGGGACCCTTGAAGCCCGCCTCGATCGGCTCGAGGTTCGCATCGCAAGCGGTAGTTGGCTCTGGGGCAACCATGGAAGCGCCCCGAGCCGAACCGTCGAGATGTTTTTGGGGAAACTACCAAGCGGCGAGACCGGAATCCTCGTGGCCAACCCCTCGCATCAAACCCTTGCCCGGCGCGCCCTGTGCGCCAGACTCGAGCAGGCTCGCTTGCTCGGAGCCACCCGTTTGAAGGACGGAACGTTGATGGGCGTTGCCACTGGCCCTAGCCGGGTTTTGCACCTGTTCTCAGGTGATTTGAGACTTATCGACCAAGCCTCCTTGAACGCGCGCATCCTGGGTGCTTCACTGGTCACTTGGCAAGACGACTTGAAGCTTCTCGTGGCCTTGGAACGGGAGATCAGTTGCTGGAGCATCGACGTGCCGAACGCTCCGGAGCTCAAGACCAACTCTACACCCTAAAACCGCACAAAACCCAAGATCCGAAGTCCCAATCGCCTTGATTCGGGTCGCACTCCTAAACGATTGGTGTAACGATGGGTATTCAGAATAGATTCAGAGCTTGTTCCTTGCACATCCTGGGTCGGGTGAATACGATAAACCCCCGCCTAATAAGAGATATCCCCCGAGATTTTGCACCACTGAACCCTGCACCACTGCATCCTGCACCGGAGAACCGATGTCGATTAGATTTCCCATCCTAGCCATGAACTGGATTTTGGCTGTTGCTTTTTTGGCCAGCTCCCTTCAGGCCGAGATCATCCTCGTCGGAGGTTTTTTCTCGGGCAATGTCGACCGAGTCAACGCCACAACCGGCGCGATCACTTTGTTCTCTCAAATCGGAGGCAGTGCCGACCCGTTTCCAGGGATTTCAGGACTAGCCTACAACCCGATCAGCAACACCGTCTATGCCACGGCTCGGATTTCAAAGCGAGTCTATCTTATCAACCCAGATAGCGGAAATGTCACCGGATTTCGGCAACTTGGAGCCGAAGTCACACCCGCGAGCATCACAGTCGATTCGAGTGGATTTGTCTACTTGGCAAACAACGGTGGAAACTCGGTGATCAAGTACGATTCGGGGTTCAATAAACTCCAAGAAATCAACATTCCGGATTTCGGGGCCGGGGCCAACCAGCCCAGCGGCTTGGCATTTGACCCGCAAGGCAATTTGATCATCTCGACGTTCGCCGGCGCAGGGGTCATCAAATACAATCCGTCAACGGGCAACTTCTCGAGCTTCAGCAGCGCCAACCCGGTGGCCAATGGCCAAGTGGCGATCGACGGCGCGGGCAACGCCTACGTCGGTGGCGCAGCTTTCGCGAACAATGTCACCAAATTCGACTCCACAGGGGCGATCGTCGGCTCGATTGCGATCGACGAGTCGGTCTTGCCCAAGCCTCCGCAAGGTTTCGCAAGCCCTGACTTTACCAGCCCGGCTGGAGTTACCTTGGATTCCTCAGGGAATATCATCGTCGCGGCGCTCGGGAGGACCAATCCGACCTCCGCAGCCGACAATTTTCAAAACAACGGTGGTGTATTTATTTTTTCCTCGGCAGGTAGTCTAATAGCCTCGAACGTTCAAACCACCCCCTACAGCTCCGCCTTGGGATTTACCGCTGTACCGGAGCCAACCTCGTTGCTTGCCACAGCAGCAGGCTTGGTGACTCTCGGATGGCTTCGTCGACGGAAAACCCCAATCCGCTAGCCTAAGCAACGCGACGATCCGCAAGTCTTGAGGAACCATTGATCCAAGCAGCCCGACCCGCCGATCGAAACGACCTGCTCGGAGTCAAGGTTCGGCATCCGGGGGGCTTTACGCTTGTCGAATTGCTCGTGGTCATCGCGATCATCGGGGTTCTTGTCGGACTGCTGCTGCCGGCGGTCCAAGCGGCCCGAGAGGCCGCCCGCCGGATGTCCTGTTCGAACAACATCCGTCAAATTGGATTGGCACTTCAGAACCATGAATCGGCCTTGAAGGCTTTTCCGCCAGGTTCCGTCGCCAAAGCGTACCGCGACGTACCGAGCACTCCATGGACCTTTTACCGATGGTCCGCCTTGGCGATGCTCTCGCCCTACCTTGAAAACACCGCCGCCTACAACATCCTGGACTTGGACAAACCTCTGTACACCGTCACGTTTTCGGTCACTCCCGAGAACATCGCCGGTTCCCAAACCATCGTGCCGACTTTTCTTTGTCCGAGCGATGAGTTTCGACGATTGCATCCGAGCTTTGGTCCCACCAATTACGCGATGTGCTCTGGGAGCGGAACCAATGGCGGTTCTCCAAGCCTCGGCGATGGGCTCTTCTTCGTCAACTCCAGGGTCCGAGCCGCCGATGTCAGCGACGGGCTGTCCAACACAATCGCGGCCTCAGAAAGCATCCTAGGTGCGACCGGAAACACCCGAACCGATCCTCAAAACGCTTACCGATTCACTTTTGCCACCCCGCTGACGGCCCAAGCTTGCCGACTCTCGGTGGCTTGGAACTTCGCCGATCCGAGAGGCTTTTCTTGGGTCAACGGCGAGTTTCGCTCAGCGCTTTACAATCATTTTTTGCTCCCGAACGATCCGACCCACGATTGCCTTGGTGTTCGGATGACCGGCGGACCTGATACCATCTACACCCCGTTCGGATGGCGGACCGCTCGCAGTCGTCATGCCGGTGGGGTGATGATCCTCAAAGCCGACGGTTCGACGTCGTTTACCAGCGACCGCCTTGAGGCGGCCCTTTGGCGCGGGCTCTCGACGCGCCAAGGCGCCGAGGTCCTGACTGAGACAAACGACTGAGACGATCGACTCCCTCTGCGTACATTTACCGCCGATTTTCAACCCGGACACTCCCACTAAAAACCTCGATGAAACCTTGGGCCATCTACCACGAACACCAACATTGGTTTCGTCCACTTTTTGCCGAGCTCGATCGACGAGGGATCCCAAGCGTCGCGCTCGATCCGCGTGCCCACTGGTACGATCCGAGCCAACGCGAATCTCCCTACTCCCTTGTCTTCAATCGCATGAGTCCCTCGGCCTACTTGCGAGGGGGACTCCAGGGCACCTTTTACACCCTGCAGTGGCTAAACCATCTTGAGAGCCTCGGCGTGCCGGTCATCAACGGCCTGGAAGCCTTCACCATCGAAACAAGCAAAGCTCGCCAACTGACCCTTCTTGAAAACCTTGGGCTCGGATACCCAAGGTCCCGAACGCTCAATCACCCGAGTCAGATACCTCAAGCCATCGAGGGGCTTCGCTTTCCGATCGTCTTGAAAGCCAACATCGGAGGGTCTGGAGCCGGAATCGTCCGCTTCGATACCCCGCAAGCGATCCTCGACGCGGCCAACGACAACCAACTCGATTTCGGGATCGATCATACGGCACTGGTCCAGGAGTTCATTCCAGCGCGCCAAGGACACATCGTTCGCGTGGAATTGCTCGGGGGTAAATTTCTCTATGCGATCGAGGTATACACCACCGGCGATTCGTTTAACCTTTGCCCGGCGGATATTTGCCAACGGTCCGACGGGGTCGAACTGGTCCGATCGGCCTGCCCGATCGATGCGCCCAAGTCCGGGTTAAAAGTCCAAGCATGCACCCCATCGGATGAAATCATCGCCGCTTGCGAAGCGATCATGGCCGAGGCGCACATCGATGTCGGCGGGATCGAACTGATGATCGATGACCGAGACTCAAGCGTCGTCTATTACGACATAAACGCCCTCTCGAACTTCGTCGCCGACCCAGTCAACGTCATCGGCTTTGATCCATTTTCGCGTCTAGCGGATTATCTCGTCGAGCGATACGAGCAGTCCCAAGCTCAGGCATCACCCGCTCAGGCCAAAGGAGCATGATGCGATTCGGATACTGGTTACCCGTCTTCGGCGGTTGGCTCAGGAACGTTCCCGACGAAGCCATGGAAGGGACCTGGGACTACTGCAAGCGGCTCGCGCAGCGGAGCGAACAACTCGGTTTCGACCTGAGCTTGATCGCCGAATTGAACCTCAACGACATCAAGGGACCCGATGCCCCCTCGCTCGACGCTTGGTCGACGGCCTCTGCACTGATGGCCGTGACCGAGCGGATCGAGTGGATGGTCGCAGTACGCCCCACCTTTCACGCACCCGCACTGCTGGCCAAGCAAGCTGCCAACATCGACCACATCGGAGGAGCGGGCCGATTGAGCCTCAACGTCGTATCGAGTTGGTGGCAGGACGAAGCGGAGAAATACGGGGTCGAATTCGAGCAACACGATCGACGCTACCAACGGACCGGAGAATGGCTCGATATCGTCGATGCCCTTTGGAGCAAAGACGGAGTGGATTACCAAGGAGACTTCTATCGGATCAAGCAATCGATACTCCAACCCAAGCCCCTGACCAAGCCAAGACCGACCATCTACGCCGGAGGCGAATCCGAATCGGCCAAGGAGTTGATCGCCTCGAAATGCGATGGGTATCTCATGCACGGCGATCCACCCGAGCGCGTCGCTCTGAAGATCCAGGATATGCGAGCCCGACGGGATCGGCTGGGACTTCCTCCCATGAAATTCGGTGTGGCAGCCTACGCGATCTGCCGAGACACCGAGCAACAAGCCGCCCAGGAAGTTCGCCGCATCACCGATGTCAACCAATCCGCTTCGGGATACCAAAACTACCAACAATGGCTCGCTGGGACTCAGTTGGAACGCCAAGTGAGCCTCGAAGACTACTCGGTGAGCAATCGCGGACTCAGGGCCGGATTGATCGGTTCGCATCGACAAGTCCAAGACCGAATCGGCGAGTTCCAAGCCGTCGGGGTCGATCTAGTCCTGCTCCAATGCAGCCCTCAAATCGAGGAAATGGAGCGATTCTCCGAAAGCGTCATTCGGCACTTTGGACAAAGCGCCAGGGCAAGCTAGAATAGACAGTTCCCCACCCAACACGCCGCTGTTGCGTCCTCCATCCTGCCGCTGTAACGAACATGTCCTCGATCCCCTGGTCGATCTCCGAAGATTCCTTGGACGTCAACTTCTCCGTCCCACAGCTCCTGAGGCTCCGTTTTACCCGGGACTGTTTCGGAGCCGACTGGGAAAACCTCTTGCCCCTGTTCCACAGCGACACAGGGCGGGCCCGCATGCAGTGGTGGGTCGATCAATCGGTCGCCGACGCCCAACCCGAACTCATGCCGAGCATCCATCGCAGGCTCCAAGAACATCGCTCCGACTTGGAATTGGTTTCGGACATCCACCTTATTGCCGGCGGCGAGCAAGTCAAGAACGACACCAAGTGCGTCGATCACATCTTCTCGACCATCGAACGAGACGGGCTCGATCGTCGATCCTACATCATGGTTGTCGGAGGCGGGGCGGTGCTCGATGCGGTCGGCTATGCGGCCGGGATCGCCCACCGCGGAATCCGACTGGTCCGATTCCCCACCACGACGTTGGCCCAAGCCGACTCGGGGGTCGGGGTCAAAAACGCGATCAATGCCTTTGGGAAGAAGAACTGGAAAGGGACATTCGCCGTTCCCTGGGGTGTGGTCAACGACCAAGGATTGCTTGCCAAGCTGCCGGACCGGGACTTCCGAGCCGGCTTTTCCGAGTCGGTCAAAGTCTCGCTCCTGAAGAGCCCCTCGGCGTTTCGTTTTTTGTGTCAGCATGCCAAAGATATCGCCGCGAGGGATTGGAGTGCTGTGATGCCTGCGATCCGCTCGAGCGTGCTGATGCACTTGCACCACATCACCCACGGAGGAGATCCCTTCGAGATGCAAGAAGCCAGACCGTTGGACTTTGGCCACTGGTCGGCGCACAAGCTAGAGCAGATCACCCAGTACCGGCTCCGGCACGGCGAGGCCGTCTCGATCGGTGTGGCACTCGATACGCTTTATTCCCACCTCCAGTTCGGACTAGACCGTCACGACGCCCTGAGCGCCGTACAAGCGTTGCTCGATCTGCACCTGCCCGTTTACGATTCGGCATTGGAATCCAATACGGTTTTCGAAGGACTCGAAGAATTTCGACAGCACCTAGGAGGCCGACTGACGTTGACCATGCTCAAGAGTCTCGGACACGTCCAGACCGTCCATGAGGTCAACCAACAAGTCATGGAGCAAGCGATCGATTGGCTAAGTGAGATCCACGCCAAGCAGTACGCCTTGCAACCATCCTGACGCCCCGCATTCCGTGGCCCCCAAGGCGAAAGTGAGCACCCAGGGCGGCGTCGTTTAAACCCGTGAGCCAACCAGCGCCAGCGGTTGGGGGATTTAACCAAGCCCGCCAGGATTCTGCGTTTGGGCTTGGATCTGACCAGTAACGCCTCGTCGGCCCGTAAAATGGGTCTTCGACCCGTTTGTGGATAAACGCGATCGATTCGTCACCTACACGCACGGCCTTGGAAGGCCATGCTACGGCCGGAAAAAAACCCGTGGCAGTCCGTTGTCGTATTTATCGCGCGGGGACTGTCCCTGGTTTCTTGTCATTTTCTTTGGAAGAGCAGATCATTCCCCTAGTGCACCTGGAATGATGTGGGGCTATTTAGCATAGACTGGGTGACGCGGGGACTGCCCCCGGGTGGGGGGGCGGGGAATGCTAGCAAAGGAGAGGGCGGATGCGAGGGAAAGTTGCTCTGATAACTGGGTCGACTAGCGGGATCGGCCTCGCTATCGCTACCGAACTCGCCCGCCAAGGTGCTGATGTCCTGCTCCACGGTCTTGGACCCCATGAAAAAGCTCTCCATGATCTGAGCCTTCTGGGACCTCGCATCGCTTATCACCCCGCCGATCTGCGTTGCCCCAATCAAATCCAGGAACTCGTTGAATTCTGCTCGTCCCAACTCGGTCCCATCGATATCCTAGTTAATAACGCAGGTATCCAATTTGTTGCTCCCGTCGAACAATTCCCCACTCATCAATGGGATGATGTACTAGCCGTGAACCTCTCGGCACCCTTTCATATCACTCGACTCGCCCTGCCTTCCATGCGACTTCGTAACTGGGGCCGTATCATTAATGTCGCGTCCGTTCACGGTCTTGTCGCTTCCCCCCTAAAATCGGCTTATGTTGCCGCAAAACATGGTCTTGTCGGTTTCACGAAAGCTGTTGCCCTCGAAACCGCGTCTACCAACGTTACCGTCAATGCAATCTGCCCAGGCTGGGTCCTAACCCCACTAGTCCAAAAACAAATCGATGATAGGGTTTCTAAAATGAACATCTCCCCGGCCGATGCCGCGATGGATCTTCTTCTCGAAAAACAACCCTCCCTGCAGTTTGTCTCCCCACAACAAATCGCAGATCTCGTTGTCTTCCTCTGCTCTCCTCACGCAAACTCCATCCGCGGTGCCGCTTGGAATATCGATGGCGGTTGGCTCGCGCAATAATCCTCTGCCGCCACTCCTGCGTGTCCAAACGTTCGAGTCCACCAAAGGACACTTGTTCCAGTCTCGGCCGTGAAATCCATCGCTGCGATCCTCGAACATATAGAAAAACTCGGGGACTGTCCCCGGTCTCTCGTCATCGAAGCTCGACTGGAGTCTGTGGGAGTCCTGCTACCACGGTGCGATTGGCCAGCCACCAATTCACCCCTCCGTTTTGTGCAAAGTCTGGATATTTGCTCTGATGCGACGCATTCGATCGACTGCTGAATCCCTCCAAACAAAGAAGGGGGAGAATCGTAAGGGCACCAAGCGGAGTTCCAAATCACCATTTCACGATGCCTCTAGTAACCTTATAACCGCCGACAATGGTCGAACCACCATACTCCCGCGCTAATCGCATGAGCGATTGGTGAAACCCGCAATTCGGAAAAGCAGATTCCACTTTCGCAATCGCTGAGCGACTCAGGCCATTGCGGATCCAACCCTGCGTCGCATCAATCCAATCGGCCTTTCGACAAGCTTCGATGAGTTCTTGATGATCCCCTCGGTATCGAAAGAGCTTGTGATGCCAGTGGATAGCCCCGCGTAAAGCGTCCGGATCCAATCCCCAACCGTATTTCTGGTTGTCCTCAAGTGCAACAGATTCGGAGGGTTCAAGATAGGCCAAGGCGCGATCCGTCCAAAGGCCTATGTCGTGATAGACGAATGCCGTCTCAACCAGCGGTTCGAGTTCCTGCGATTGATCGAGGAAGTGCATTGCATAAGTGATGGTGCGGTACACATGATTTCGGTATCCATCGTAGTCCTTGCCAATGATCGATCGGTAAGGTTCAAAAAGTGTCTCCACACGCAAGCGGTTTTGTTGGATGATCATGTCAGGCATGGGTGGTCAACGGTCAAACACTCCTTAATCTTAAGGAATGACCGGCAGCAAAAGATTTTACCATTGGGCTGCAGAGCCGAATCCCACCTAGCAGGCCCAGTAGGATTCGAACCTACGACCTACGGATTAGAAATCCGTTGCTCTATCCAACTGAGCTATGAGCCCGAAACCTGCTGCTTCGCCCGCTAGTGTACCTTCGCATCCAGAAATAGAGAAGGCAAAGGACCAAAAGAGGTTCGCCTCGTCGAGGGATTCGGTACATTTTCTGATTTCCCAATCCCAAGTGTCCCCGCAGGACTTGCCCAATCGGGTTTCCGTTGCTAAGCTAGCCCCCCCTTGACTTATTCAAATTTTGTACAAATTCCAACTGGACCTTTTCCACAGGGGTGTTTTTCGTGGGTGTAAAGAAAACAGGACGCGGGCGAAGGAAAATCGGGCGCAAGAAACGACGAATGCGAGCCCGGATCCGACATCGCAAAAAGTAGTTGTCGGGGTTTCGGCCCAAGACACCACAATTTCTAACCTATTGCCCCCGATCCGATCGGAGGGCTTCTTGCTATAGGGTCATCCCGCAGGTGCCTATTGGAGTTCCGATGGCTTTCCGGCATCCGCCCAATGTACTCTTTTGGGAATTTGCTCTGGCACTTTACTCCTAGAACCTTCCGTCATTGGTCTTAGGGGTACACGCCCACTTAGATGTCGATTCGGGAATCGGCCTCCAATAAGTTGACGTGATGAGCATCGGACTGTCGATCCGGAGCTTGTTCGGTGCTTTGGACTCTCCCGGTTGGTTTTTAGCTTCAGTTTTAGCGATCCTTGCCCTGCCGACTACGAATCGCCTCCGTAACTGGCACGAATAAATTGCCCAATCGCCGCAGGTTCGCCAGTTGGCCCTGAGTCCCCAACTGGCGATTTCGCCAATTTTGGACCGGTTTTCTTGATGTTTTGACCCATGGTGAAACTATACTGTCTCCCCGTGCCGATGACCAAGCACGATAACAGGGATTCTC
>JAJTFB010000072.1 GCA_021300015.1 Pirellula sp.
ATGTGACCCATGTGACCCATGTGACCCATACGACAAACCGACCGAACTAGCCCACTACCCCTTCGAGGACCATGAGCATCGCATCGATCTCGCCGTCGGTCCCGACGCTGATCCGCAATCCGTCTCCCCACGACCCCGCAGTGGATTGCGTGTAGTCCATATACCGGACCAAGATTCCCTGAGCTTTGAGCGCCTCGTAGATCGGCTTGACGGGACGATCGGTTCGCGTCGCCCAAACGAAATTCGTATGGGACTCCGTCACGTCGAAGCCCAGTTGCTTCAATCGTGGGACCATTCTGCTTCGCGTCGCGAGAATCTTTGAAACATTCTCCTTGAGCCAAGTCTGATCGCTCAATGCAGCCGTCGCTCCAGCGATGCTGATCGCGTCGGTGTTGTACGAGTCTTTGACTTTGCGCAAGTATCCGATCATCTCCGGGTGGGCTACCAAGTACCCGAAACGCAGCCCGGCCAATCCATAGGATTTGCTGAGCGTTCTTGTCACCATAATGCGCGGATCCTTGGCGATCAATCCGACCGCATGGTTGGGCGCGAAATCGACATAAGCTTCATCGACGACGATCGGGCAATCGAGACTCGATGCAAGCTGCAAGATCGTATCGTGATCGATCATCGTTCCGCTCGGACTGTTGGGATTGGGTAAAAAGACCAATCGCAATTTGTCGGAGCTTACGAAGAATTCAGGGCTCAGTTGGAAGTCGGCCCCAAAGCGGATCTCCTCGAATCGAGCCCCTTGGATCTGGGCAAGCGTTCGATACAGAATGTAACTCGGATAAGGCAGCCGGAGTCGCTCCGAGGGGCCGACGAACGCCCGGGTCAAGATCGTCAGGATGTCATCGCTGCCGTTGCCGCACAGAACATGATCGGGGCTGACCCCGAACAGATCGGCCGCGACGATCCGAAACGAAGTCGCTAACGGATCGGGATAACGCTCGAGTCGGTCGGTCGCATGGACGATCGCTTCGCGAACCTTCGGACTGGGTGGATAAGGATTCTCGTTGGTGTTGAGCTTGATCACCTTGGCCGCCCCGGGTTGCTCTCCGGGCTTGTAAGGTGCCATGTCGACGATTTCAGGACGCAGGTATTTCTTCAAGTCACTCATGGTGATTTACTTGGGCTTCTATTGCATTTGTTCGATGAGTTTCAAACAGGTCTCTTGGACCAAACGCGGGTCGGCGTTTCGATTTCTTTTTTTGGCTTGGCCGACCAAGGCTGCGACGGCTTTGGTATTTCCTGCACGGACCTTGTCGATCACGTCGGTGTTCTCGGCCAGGAGCTCCTTGCACAGCGATTCGATTTCGCTCGCATCGACTCGGACAATTCCCAAAGATTCGATCGCCGCATCGACCGAAAGGTTCGGCTCGTCGATGAGCTTGGCAAGCGCTTGCTTGGCCTGCGAGGTATCCACCTTGCCTTGCTCGATGGCGGTGAGAAGTTCGGCCATGCGGGTCGGTGACACCGGATAGAGCTCGATGCCGATCGAACGGTCATTGAGAGTTCGCAGGACGTCCTGCAGCATCCAAACGGCCACCCGTTTGGCGTTGGCACCGGCTCGGATGCAATGGAGGAAATACTCGACGACACTCTTGCCCTGCTGGATGAGAATTTCCGCATCGTTGGACTTGAGCTCGTGCTCGTGGATCAAGAGGTCGCGATAATGTGTCGGGGTGGCTGTCGATTGCTCGTTGGCGGTCTGTTTTTGCAGCGATGTCAATCGGACTGGGACAAGATCCGGGCAGGGGAAGTACCGGTAATCGGCCTCCTCTTCCTTCTCGCGTTGGAGTTCGGTTTGCCCGAGGGCATCGTTCCACCCTCGCGTCTGCTTGGGGGCCTGACCCTTGGCCAAGCCGGTCCGTAAAAATTCGCTAGCTTGCCTTGCGACCTCGAAATCGATGGCTCGTTCGACCGATCGGAAACTGTTGAGATTTTTGACCTCGACGATCGGAGTCGCGATCGTTTTTCCGTCTCGGACGAAGTGCAGATTGACGTTGGCATCGGCGCGCAGGGAGCCTTCTTGCATGTTCCCATCGCTGACCCCTAGGTAGACCATGAGCAACCGCAGTTCGGAGAGGTAGGTTTTGGCCTCCTCGGCGCACGATAGATCCGGCTCTGAGACGATCTCCAACAAGGGGGTCCCGGCGCGGTTCAAATCGATCTTCGAATCGGCCCTTCCGGAATGCTCATCGTGCATGCTCTTGCCAGCATCTTCCTCGAGATGCGCACGGACGAGGCGAATTCGCTTTACGACGTTCTCCGATCCGCTCGGGTGGACCGATGGAGCGATCGGGATGTCGACGTGCCCTCCTGCGCAGATCGGTAGGTCGTATTGGCTGGTCTGGTATCCCTTGGGCAGATCCGGGTAGAAATAGTTCTTGCGATCCCACTTGGTCGAGTCGGCTAGCTCGCAGTTCAATGCAGCGCCGGCTCGGCAAGCCAGTTCGATCGCATGCGCATTGAGCACCGGCAGGGCACCTGGGAGCCCTAGACACACCGGGCAGACTTGGGTATTCGGGGGCTGACCGAACCGCGTGCTGCATCGGCAAAAAAGCTTGGTCTGCGTTTTGAGCTGGACGTGGACTTCCAAGCCGATGACGACTCGATAATCCGTCGCGGTGTCGTTCATGATGTCGGATCTTCAAAGGCGGCAGGGAGTTTGGGTTGGTACTCGGTGGCACGGTGGTAGGCAGCAGCGATCGACAGGAGCTTGGCCTCTGCCAACACCGGAGCTTGGAGCTGCATGCCGATCGGGAGCCCATCGGGGCCCGGCGCAGTCGGGATCGATAAAGCGGGGATGCCTGCCAAGTTGGCTCCGACGGTGAAGAGATCTTGAAGGTACAACTGGATCGGATCGTTGATTTTCTCACCGAGTCGGAACGCGGGCTGTGGGGTCGTCGGTCCGAGCAACACATCGACTTTGGCAAACGCATCGTCGTAGTCTTGGCGTATGAGCCGACGGACTTTGAGGGCTTGTAGGTAGTATGCATCGTAGTAGCCGGCGCTGAGGGCATAGGTTCCGAGCAGAATCCGGCGCTGGACTTCGGGGCCAAACCCTTCGCTTCGCGTCTGCTCGATCATCCGATCGAGTGTCGATGCTGTTTTCGCGGAGGATCGAAACCCGTAGTGGACGCCGTCGTATCGAGCTAGGTTGCTGCTCGCTTCGCACGGGGCGATGATGTAGTAGGTGGCGATGGAGTATTTCGAATGCGGCATCTGGACATCGACGATCTGTGCGCCGAGCTTTCGATACGCTTCGATGGCCTCCAGGAGCGAGCTTCGGACTTGAGGGTCCAGCCCAGGGGATTCGATCTGATCGCGGATCACCCCGATACGGGTTCCTTGGATGGAAGGTTCTTGGTGGACTGCGGCCAAGTAGTCGGGCACATCGTGGGGCAAGCTGGTCGAGTCCCTCGGATCGTGGCCTGCGATGGCTTGAAGGACCAAGGCGATGTCTTCGACGCTCTGGGCAAAGACGCCAGCGGTATCGAGGCTGCTGGCATAGGAGATCAATCCCCAACGGCTTACGCGGCCATAGGTGGGTTTCAATCCGCATACGCCACAAAAGGCTGCCGGTTGGCGGATCGAGCCTCCGGTGTCGGTCCCGAGGCTCGCCGGGACCAGACCTGCGGCGACGGCAGCGGCCGACCCGCCGCTGGAGCCTCCGCAAGTGCGTTGCAGGTCCCAAGGGTTGCGGCTCGGTCCAAAGACACTCGTCTCGGTCGAGCCCCCCATGGCAAACTCGTCGAGATTCGTTTTTCCAAACAGGATCGCGCCGGAGCTTTCGAGCCTCTCGACGACGTGGGCATCGTAGGGGGAACGAAAATCGCGCAGCATCCGCGAGCCGCAAGTGGTGACCCCGGTCTTGCTGCAGAGGTTGTCTTTGACCGAGATCGGGATCCCGGCCAATGCTGGGATCGATTGGCCCGATGCGATCTGCCGATCCCAATAGTCGGCTTGGGCCAATGCCCGATCCGAATCGATCGAAACGATGGCGTTGATCGATGCATTGGACCGGTGGACTTGGTCCAGTTGGTTCTCGATGAGCCGACGAGAGCTCAAGGCACCGGATCGCAGTTGCTGACCCAACGAATTTAATGTGAGGATTTTTGGAGTGCTGTTCATGCCTAAGGCTTCGGTGAGCCAACCAGCGCGAGCGGTTGGGCGGTCTAAGACTGCCGGTGAGCCAACCAGCGCAAGCGGTTGGGCGGTCGTGTGAGTGTCAATGGACTGTTGTTCATGCCCAAGGGGTCTGTTAGAAAAGCTCGCTGATCTCGCGGAATCCGAAGTCCACGAGCGGAAATGGCCTGCCTGCTGGACCGGGCAGATGCTGGTCGAGCGAGAGTCCCAGGGCGTGGAAGATCGTTGCGATGACATCCGGTGGTTCGGTTGGACGATCCGCAGGGACTGCTCCGATGGGGTCGCTAGCGCCTACGACGCGGCCACCTTGGACCCCCGCTCCGGCAAATCCCACCGTAAAGCAACCTGGCCAGTGATCGCGGCCCCCTGCAGGGTTGACCTTGGGCGTTCGACCGAACTCGGCAACGTTGCAAACCAGGGTATCTCCGAGCATGCCTCGCTCGAAGAGGTCTTCGATCAAGGCCGAGTAGCCTTGGTCGTACATCGGGGCGACGATGTTCTTCATCCCTTCGATCGACGTGAAGGGCTTGCTGCCGTGGATGTCCCAAGTGATCTCGTCGAAGACGGTCAAGAAGGTGTTGATGGTCACGAACCGAACGCCAGCCTCGACGAGTCGACGCGCTAGCAAGCAGCATTGTCCGAAGCGGTTCATGCCATAGCGATCGCGGACGGCTTGGGGTTCGGCCGAAAGATTGAACGCTTCGCGGGCTTGGGTGCTGGTCATCAATCGGTAAGCCGACGCGAAGTGCTCGTCCATCATTTTGGCCGATTCGCTGGCTTCAAAACGCGATACGGATGCATCGACGATGTTTCTCAAGCGTTGGCGGCGATCGATCCGGGCCGTGCCGATCGAATCGGGGGGGAGCAAGTCGGGGACTTTGAAGTTCGGTTGGCTCGGGTCGGCCATCAAGGCAAAAGGATCGTGGGCTTTGCCTAAAAAGCCGCCCGCTTGGCCATTGGGCAAATTTCCACCCCCACGGCCCATGGTTTCAGGGAGGACCACATGGGAGGGCAAGTCCGTGCGTCTTCCTAGCAGGAACCCCGCGACGCTTCCAGCATGGGGCGTGTTGACCCCACCTTGGAACTGCCGACCGGTTTGCATGATCTGCCAACCGGCATCGTGCACCGCCGCGCCGCGATGGAAACAGGACCGAACGAGCGAGAATTTGTCGGCGATCTGCGCATGCTTCGGAAGAATCTCCGAAAGGAGCATCCCGGGAGCTTTGGTGGCGATGGGCTTGAACGGTCCTCGAACCTCCAGAGGCGCATCGGGCTTGACATCGAACGTGTCGATATGGCTCGGTGCTCCGAGGTTGAAAATCATGATCGCCGAGCGATTGGATTTGGTCGGATCGACCCCTTTGGAATCCGCAGCGGCTAGGTATTGCGGCAGGCCTAAACCGATCGCCCCGAGCGTTCCTACTTGGAGGAAATCTCTGCGTCGTGCGCCGTTGCAGGTTTGAGTCGATCCATCACCGACGAAGGTAAGCATGGAGGAAATCTCTGGGGAATGATGCGAGTCTTCTAGGTACTACCCGTTAGAGTATACCCAGAAATCACTTCGAGAGCACCTTTGGAATGATCCAAAGTACCACCGGTGGGATCGTCAATATCGCCAAGAGATTCAAACCAAATCCAGCAATCAACATGTCTTTGACCGGGAATTTTTTCTGGGCAAAGACCAGCGTGTTCGGGGGAGTTGCCACCGGCATCATAAAACCGCAACTGCTGGCAAGCACCGTGGCGCTCAGAAGCAAAAGCGGGTCGATCTGCATGGCCGTCGCTGCCCCCATGAGCACGGGGATCATCGTCGTGGCTGTCGCGACGTTGCTGGCCATCTCCGAAATGGCCACCACGATCAACACCACAACCGTGAGCAAAAGCCATACCGGGATGCCTTGCAACCCCGCAGCCGCCAATCCGATCTGACCGTCGAGCTGCGACTCGGTGATCGCTCGTGATAAACTCAATCCACCCCCGAACAGGAGCAAAACCCCCCAGGGAACCCTTTCGACGTCCTTCCAAGTCAATACGGGCTTGCCCAACGGAAGGACCAGCAGCGATGCGAGTGCGACCATGGCGATCCAAGCGTCGTTGGCCGGGGATAAACGCGCATGCCACGGGCCCCCCTCGATGGAATCCAGCAGCGGGGTCCTAAGGATCCAACTGGCCGCCGCGAGGGCAAAGACGATCAATGTCGTTCGCTGATGCCCATCGAGCCGTTGCGTCGATTTCCATTCCTCGGACCACTCGCTCGGAACGCTGATCTTCAGATGCTTCAGCGGCCAGAGGATCACCACCATCCAAATCCAACAGCCCACAAGCAACACTGCGACGATCGGCATGGCAACAAGCATCCAATCCCAAAACCCGATATCGATCCCGCGCTCTCGGAGGAACCCGGCAAAGAAAATATTCGGAGCCGTCCCGACGAGCGTACCCATCCCACCGATGCTAGCCGCATAAGCGATCCCGATCAGGATCGACTTGGCAAAGTTCGGGTTGTCCGTCGTTGCGATCACGCTCAATCCTAGCGGCAACATCAACATGGTCGTCGCGGTGTTGTTGATCCACATGCTCAACAACGCTGTGCAGAGCATGAAGGCTGCGACCACGCGCGCTGCGTTCGAACCGGCCCATCGTAAAAGAAACAAGGCTCCGATCCGATGCAGCTTGGTCTTCTCAATGGCAAGCCCGAGCCCAAATCCCCCAAGGAAAAAATAGACGCTCTCGTTCGCATAAGGCGCACAGGCCTCCATCATCGCCGACTTGGCCGGATACAAACCGATCAACGGCAATAGAATCATCGGCAACAGAGCGGTCAGTTCCAGTGGAACCGGTTCGCTCATCCACCAAACCGCCATCCAAATGCTCAAGGCGGCCACGGCGGCGGCCAACGGAGGAAACGAATCGATCCGAATCAAAAGCGCATAGGTGATCAGCGCAAGGACCGGCCCGAGAGGAAAGGTGATCTTGTTCATGGCATTTAGTATAGGATCTCATTGCTTGGCCGTGTGCTACCGAAAAGTCGCAGGACGGACGGGCTCGGTTCTTCACCGTAGGGTGGGGCTTTGACCCGCCCGTGAAGTCGCATGAGGGACAAGCTCGGGTCGGAGCCCCAAGCTACGGTGGATTGTCCAACGTGACTCCGAGCTTTTTGCTTTTCGGCTCCGACTTGGGAGGTACAATGTCGACATCTCAACCATCTGGAGGTGGAAATGACTCAGAAAGAACTGCTAACGGCCATCGAGGCTTTACCCAAAGAACTGCAATTTGCCATCGCGAGCTCAGTACTGGACCGCTTGGCAGTCGAAGGACCGCCCCCGATCTCCGAGCAACTCAAGGCTGAGTTTGTGCGACGGGAGGAAGCGTTTTTTTCGGACCCGCATAAGGGGGAAGTTTGGGAGTCGGTTCGAGAGGAATTATTCAGAAAGTGAACCGAGTTCCTATCGTAATTGAGCCTGTAGCCAAGTCCGATATCCGTGCGGCTAGAGACTATTATTCCGATAAAGGCGAAAACACTTCCGAGCGATTCAGAGATGAGCTAATGCAGGTGTTCGATCTGCTTTCGCGTCACCCTGAGGCTGTTGCCATCGCTTTTGGTTGTACGCGACTCAAACCAATGCGATATTTCCCTTATGTGATTGGATATATCTACTTCGAAGGCCAAGTCCATGTAACCGGAGTTCAATTCGGTGGATTGGGCTGGGATGAATTTGAGCGCCGAAAGTTATGAAGTCGAATGACACGGTCTTCACCGTAAGGCGGGGCTTTGACCCGCCTGTGAGGTTGCAGTATCGGACAAGCTCGGGTCGGAGCCCCAAGCTACGGTGGATTATCGCTACCTGGTCGAACCGTTGTTGGCAACCGAGAATTCATCCGGTGCATTGAGCTCTGCGACCCGCACCAGTAAGATCACATCCTGAATCTCACCTTCCTTCGAACGGGTTCGGAAGAAGTGCTCGCCGATGCCTCTTGGCTCTGCCGTCGCAGTGATCATCAAGCAATCACCTCGTTGCATGTTGAGCATCAAGGACAGGGATTCCCACCGAAGTGTCTCTCGGCGCTCTTCGGTGCGTATCGCAGAGTCCTTCGCCACCACGCTGCGGCGTGTTTGACCGAACTCAAGCTCGGGTCGCAAAAGCACCTGCGCCGATTGAGGCCCGTTGGGCTTGGCATACAACGAGAAGAGAAAGTGTGGGGCCGGGAACTGCCCCCCCCGAAACCCCTCCTCGTTGTAAAACAACGTGACGGTCTCCTTGGGGAGATTGCGAACCGTAAGCACCTTGCGTTGGTCGGGTCTGCATCGCCAAAGCTGGGAGAAACTCGAAACATCGGCTACGACCCCAGCCTGCTCCATCGGGTCTTGTTCGATCCGAGTCGCGTTCTGAGCGACCCAAGCTTGTACGATCGCGGGGATCTGGCCCGAGAACTTGCCGGCCCTGAGCCCGTTTCGATCGAGCAGCATCCTTGGCTCAGGTGCAATGACTTGTTCGTCCGCATAAGCCCATAGGTCTGGCATTTGTTGAGACTCGACCGAACTGAGCCTCAGCAGGATCGATTCGATACCGACGGTGTCGGGAGCAAGCTCCTGCGAGAGGATCGTCGACTTGCGAGGCTCGGGTTCCTTGCGGCTCGGCAGCCAGTGCGCGCATCCACTCGCGGTGCTTGCGACTAAGCCGAGCAGGAAACAACGTCTGGAATGGTTGCCGTCGTTCGCAGAACTCATGGATCAGCGGGGCTGAGCTCCAAGCGGCGCGTTGGGAGAGTTCTGATTGGCCGTCCTAGGACCCTGCGGCTGCTGGGCAGGCAAATAAGGAATCTCGTTGGTTTTCCATCCCGCTCCCGGATCGACCGGGATGAAGTCTCGCTGGAAGATCGACTCGCTGAGCTTCTGGAAAATATTCGCATTGGTCTGCCGGTTGGCAAACTGATACACCATCCGCTTGTCCCGAGGTTCAATCACCACGCCGTTGGCATTGACCGCCTGATCGCTCCACTCAGGCATGTACAAAACCATCAGCTCCGGCAAAAACATTTCCCGATCCAGTACGATCTGAACGTGATGGTAGTTGACCGCGTCGACCGGATACTTCGGAAAAGCTTCCACAGCATATTTGTTGTCCACAGGACGTCCGTTCTGTGTCCCCGGCGAAATCGCTCGCACCCAATACCTCGCCTTGATCTCATCGGCCTTCACCCCAAAGAGAAACGGCAACGGGGAATTCATAATCCCAAGCCCCTGCATCTCCGGCGGAAGCTCAAGCTTGGTGCGGATCTTCTCCTTGCGATCGTAATCCCAGACAAAGTTCCCGTCGCACACAACCCATTCGCCCGAGTTGTTCGGGTCGACCTTGAGCTCGACCTGCTTGTCCTTGGTCAATTGCCCAGTCATTTTCGTATAGACCTCGGACTTAAAAAGTCCTCGGTCAGGCTTCTGAAATCGGACCACCCCGCGGCTCGCCGCGACCGTCACGTCGCCTCGGCCGAGTTGCCTTGCCATCTCCTGCACACCGGGAGCTTGGGAATCGAACTCCCAACGGCTAAACTCGCAACTGAATCGCTCGATCTTGGCCGTCTCTTGTTCCCAATATGCAAGGATCTGATCGATCGTCTGCTGCTCCTGTGCCGTCAGCTCCGGGAATGGCCGCTGCTGGATGACTTGGCCACCGTTGTTGGGGCCCTGCATCTGAAACTCTTGCCCATCGCGGACGGCTTGCTGCAACTGACTCTGCACTCGGTTGGCCGCCTGAGGATTGAGCTGAGGATTCAGTTGGGGGTTCACCGGCGGATTCTGCGGACCAGCTTGCCCAGGAATAGGTTGCCCAGGAATAGGTTGCCCAGGAACAACTTGGCCGGGATTTGTAGGGCTGGCTGGATTGCCCGCCCCGTAGCCGGGCGAGCGAGGCTGAACAATCGGTGCTTGGCCGTAAGCAAACGGCATGGAACTCGCAAATAGTCCAGCGACTAGAGCGTTGACTCTCAAGACGCGATGGACTTGTTTCGTTGCGGAATGGCGCATTGGGTCACTCATCCTTAGAATCGATTGGGGACAACAAGACCCAACCGCACTTGCGGTGCGCGATTCGGTCCTTGAATCGCCCAGAGAATAGCAAGACCCCGGATCGGTTCCTAGACCGCTTTTTCTCCCCCCCTCAACACCCCCCCAATCGCTCCCCAACGACGCGCAAGCGTCGGTGTCACACAGTGTAGAGCCATTGTCCCCAATGGCTCCGCCCGACGCGCAAGCGTCGGCGTCTTTCGGCTGTTCGGCTGTTTTGTCTTACTGTCTGCGGTAGCTTCCAGGTTCCGATCGATTGGGGACAATCGATCTACCGTACCGATTACTTGCCGATGCAGAATCGGCTGAACAAGGCATCGAGGACGTCGTTGTTGGCCACCGTACCGGCGACCTGGCCTAGCTCTTCGAGCGCCAAACGCAGCTCTCCTGCGACCAACTCGTCGCCAGCTCGGTCCATACTAGTTTGCCTCGCATAATTCAAACTTTGGGCGGCCCGTGCCAAAGCCGACTCGCACCGCACGCCGGTCATCGGTACGACGTCGAGACTCGATTGCTGCCAAGCCGCTACGGTCTGGGCCAAGGCCTCTTGGAGCGGAGCCAATCCGCTGCGGTCCTGGACGCTCAGCGTGAAGATTCGCTCGACAGGTACTGGCCATGGGGACTTCCAGTCCGGTTGCAAGTCGCTTTTGGTCCAGATCCCCCATAAGCGGGAGCACTTGGCCAACGATGCGATCGAATGGCTGTCCAAGCCCGACGCGTCGATCGGGGACTCGACGCTCAAGCACAGGATGACCAGATCCGCCTTGCCGAGGACCTCCCAGGTCCGCTCTTGGGCGATGGCTCGTGGACCGTCCCCCAAGACTTCTTCGAGTCCAGCCGTATCGAGCAGATCGATCGCAATGTCTCCCCATCGGACTCGTGAGCGGACATAGTCGCGGGTGGTACCGGCTTGCGAGCTGATGATCGATACCTCGGAATCGCTCAAGGCGTTGATCAGTGAGCTTTTGCCCGCGTTGGGTGGACCGATGATCGCGACTTGAAACTCGGTGCCTTGGCCGCGCCGTTGCTCGATTTGCTCTCGGAGTCGCTCGACCTGCTGCTCGGCCTGTTCGAGACGTAAGATGACTTGGTCTTGCTCGACAAACGATATGTCTTCGTCGACAAAATCCAAACCTGCTTCGAGGTCGGCCAGAAGGTTGATCAGGTCCTGGCGCAAGCCCTTCAATGGGCCGGCCAGTCCGCCAGCCAGTTGCGACAAAGCGACGTGGAATTCCCGTTCCGAGTGGGCATGGATCAGCCCGAGGACCGCTTCGCATTGCGTCAGATCCAATCGGCCTGCCAGATACGCTCGGAGGGTGAACTCGCCGGGTTTGGCCAACGTGGCTCCCAGCTCCAACAAGCGTGCTTGGACCTGCTCGAGCAGGACCGGTGCTCCGAGCAGATGGAGTTCGGCCGAGGGCTGGCCGGTGTAGCTGCGCTGATCGGGCCAATAGAAAACATCGACCGAGAGTTCGCCGAGTTGGTCCAAAACCAAATGGCTCGGATACCGCTGGGCGGATCGAGCTGACCTTAGGGCTTCGGCAAGGCTAGGAAATAGGGCTTCGAGAATGAGGCCGGACTCCGGACCGCTCATTCGGATCGCACCGCGCAAGGCACCCTGGGTCCCCGTAGCGATCGCGCAGATGGTGGATTCGGTCTCCAATGGCACGTGGTCGACTCCGTTCCAGGATTGCTTAATTCTTGACATCCTCAATCGATGATCTCTCTTGGATATCGTATCATGGTTGGAGAAAATTCCGATTCCTTAGTGCAGCTTTTCCCGGCTGGTTCACGATGCACTCCTCAGCCTATCCTTGGGCAACTCGACGGTGGATAAAAACACTTGGGCGTCTCTGCGCAGGTCTCTTGGCTGACGTCGGGCGCATCGCGATGGTTCTCGTGGCGGCCGTGTGCCTGATCCTGTGCCCGGTCGTGTGCCCGATCTGGTGTGCTCCGAAGGTCACCGCGCAGGAGCCCCAGCAACCCGGCCAGCCCCAGCAACCTAGCAGGATCGGTATCGGGGCGCTGGCCAAAGCACCCGATGCGGTATGGATCGAATCGCTCATCGAGGCCGACGCGGCGGAACTGGCCGTTGAGGTTTGCCGATTCCATTTAGATCGCTCGGTTCCGGACTCGAACGCTCAAGCCCAATGGCTGATGCTGCTGATGCATGCCAAGGCCGCGGAGTCTCTCGGAAAGATCGAATGGAACTCAGGGGTCAAGCCGCTCCAAGATGCGATGGAACAGCTTCAAGGTCTCGATCCCAAGCCTTCGGCATTGGGCGAAGCGACGTATCGCAAGCCTTGGGTCCACTGGAAGCTTCTTTGGTGCCGACGTCTGCTCAACGAGCATGCGCTGGCGGCTTACTTGGCGGTCCCTGGTCGCCAAGCGTTGCAGGAATGGTTGTTGCAATCGATCCGTATCGGGCTCGATGGGATCGATGCGCTCGAGCAATCGGTCGCGAAAATGCAGCCTGATAAACCTTTGCTCTCAAGAGCCGACAGGCAGCGCAGGGATCAAACCCGTCCCAACGAGATCACCGCAAGTGAGATCCTCGACCTGCGTGGCGAGCTGGAATTGCTGCGAGCCGATTTGCTTTACCAACGTTCGCAATGCTATGCGTCCGAAAGCGACGAACAAATCGCTGCTGCAACGCAGATGCTCAGCGCGATCGATCGCGCCAGTGGTCGGCTACCTGCGAGTTGGGCCCATCGACCGCTGCTGACGTTGGCCAGGGCCGAAGCGGAACTGCAGCTCGGACGACACGGCGCGGTCCTGAAGAACCTCCAAGAGCTTTGGGTCGCCTTGGAAACCGACCCGAATCCACAGGCCCAGGCTTGGCGGATCCGCGCGGCGGCTCTGGCCGTCCGCAGCGCAAGACGGACTAAGGATTGGGGGGGTGCCGAGGCGTGGATGGCCCGAGCCGGAGGCTGGCAACAAGCTCCCGAGCTGGCTCTTGAGCATCTTGGTATTCTCGTCCAACGCGACATCGATTCGGTCGCACCCGAGAACATCCTCGCGCTGCGAGAGCAGATCGCCGATCGCTTTGGACGGTACTGGCAACAGCGGGTCGATGCGATGCTCGTGTCGAATCCCCGCTTCGAAACCGGCCGGAGCCTCGAAACGGGCCGGAGTCCCAAGACCGAAATCTCGATGGCCTCTTTGGAGTTGTTTCGCATCCAGGCCCGTCAAGCCATCGCGGCGAATGAATTTCAGACGGCCATCGAGAAACTTCAGCAGGCCGAGTCCGCCGCCTCGAAGCTCGATGCGAGCCAAGAGGCCTTCCAATTTGCCATGCAGATCGCAGCGTTGCTCGAACGCACCGGTGAGCCATCGGCTGCGGCCGACGAGTTCTATCGCGCGGCGATCTCGTATCCCGAATCGCCCAAAGCGTCCTCGGCGGGGCTGATGTCGGCTTGGTTGATTCGCAAGAGCGACGCGGGTCTCGATCCAGAGGCCAAGCTCTTGCAGGAGAAGATTTTCTTGCAGCGGTTGCGAGAAACCGCGCTGTCCTGGCCGGCGAGCGAATCGGCTCAAAAAGCAACCGAGATGCTCGATATCCAATGGCTTACCAGTGGTCGGTACATCGCTTGTTTGGAGTTTTGGAAAGAGTACTTGGCCAAGGATCCCCGAATATCCGACGTGGCCTTACGGCGCTGGTTGCTCGTGGCCCTCGTGACGCAGGACGACTGGCTCGAGAAGCCGTTGGAGGACCCCCAAGGCGTCGGCAAGGCCGCTTCGGAGTTGCACGCCGCGTTGCTCGAATCGACAGAACCTGCAAAACGCGCGGCATTGGAAACCTGGATGGATACGATCAAGCATCAGCGCCGCTGGTCGGTCGATCCTGCTGTGGGGCTCGACGGGCCGGTCCCGTCGGATTTGATGAGTCAGGTCGCTGAGGTTTGGAATCGGAGCGAGGGAAGTTGGCTTCAAGGGGGCTTGGGAGCCGAGGATGCACAAGACATCGAGCAGTTGGAGCAACTTCGCAAGCGGCTCGGCGAGTCGACCGACGGGGTTTCGGGTGGCTTTCAAGTCCGTTTGGATCGGTACTTGGAGTTCGGTCGGTTGGTCCTGCCGAAAGCCGACCAAATAAATGCCGACCCGATGATGCTTCGTCAAGCTCTCGAGGCGAGGATATCCAAGGAGCCCAGATCGCTATGGTGGGTCTATCGATCGGCGCGCGCCATGCAACAGACAAACCAGTTGCGTGAGGTATCGCTCGGATGGTACCGTCAGATGGCATCGGGAGTTGTGGCCGGTACCGAGCCGTGGTTAGAAGCCAGGGCGCGGAGCGTCGAGGTGTTGCGAGCGATTGGCCAGGAGTCCAAAGCCGTTGAGCTTGGTCAATTGGTCCTCGCTTCGTACCCGAATCTGAGCGAGGAATGGAAGAAGCGATTCGGTTCGTATTGAGATCTGGCTGCAAGGAATTGAACGCAAAGGCGCAAGGGTGCAAAGTCGCAAAGAAGACCCTGCTGAAGGGTAGTGGATCTCGCGCAGAGATCCGGCTGCAAGGAAGTAAACGCAAAGGCGCAAGGGTGCAAAGTCGCAAAGAAGACCCTGCTAAAGGGTAGTGGATCTCGCGCAGAGATCCGGCTGCTAGGAAGAGAACGCAAAGGCGCAAAGAAGACCCTGCTGAACGGTAGTGGATCTGACAGATGATGGGCATGCAACCGACACTTGGGCAGAAAGACAAGCAGTAAGACAAAATGGACCACACTTGTGATTCTCAGAGGGTCGAGAGGGGAAGAAATCAAAGAACCCTTGTCGGTTGACCTGCATGATGGTCGATGCTAACGTGGACGGACTCCCCGTGAATTAGATCCCAGCGAACTTTCAACGAAACTGAGCATTTTGAAGCCCATCGAGAAACTCGAAGAGAAACTCGCTCCCTTGCGAGACGAATTGATCCATCACCGAATCTATGGGCAAATGGATCGGCCGGAGGCTTTGCTGCGATTCATGGAGCATCACGTCTTTGCCGTTTGGGACTTCATGTCCCTGCTCAAGGCGCTTCAAGAGCGAATCTGCTGCGTGAAAGTGCCGTGGGTCCCCCCTGTGGACGCCCGAGCCTGCCGCCTGATCAACGAGATCGTTTTGGCCGAGGAGTCCGATGTCGATCGCCATGGCGGGTTCGCAAGTCATTTCGACATCTATCATCGTTCGATGAAGCAATGCGGGGCGAGCACGGCGGTCATCGACGATTTCCTGAGCGAACTTCGACGGGGGATTCCAGTCCGCACCGCGATCGCATCCCCGAGGATCCCGCAGGCTGCTCGTGAATTTGTGGAGCATACGTTTTCCATCATTGAAAGTGGCGATATCTGCGCGATTGCCACCGCCTTTACGTTTGGGCGAGAAGATTTGTTACCGTCGGTGTTTCAGCGCATCGTCGAACAGTTGAATCGACAGACCCAAGGGCAACTGACCGAGTTCCAATACTATCTGGAGCGGCACATCGGGTTGGATGGGGATGAACATGGTCCGGTCGCAAGGGGGCTTGTCGAATCGCTGTGCCGGGCCGATGAAGCCCATTGGAAGACCGCAGAGCAGACGGC
>JAJTFB010000003.1 GCA_021300015.1 Pirellula sp.
TCAACTGCACACGGTCGGTATCCTGGGCTGTCGTCGTGTAGTGAAGCTCCAGAACCCCCGCTAAACCCGTCAAGACAGGTCGCGTGGCATCCTGCCAGATCCAACGGCCGATCCCCAAATCGGTCTGCAAGAGATTCTGCTCGTTGTATACTCCAACGACCCCATTTTGATTGGCTACTTCATTGCCCGACGCCGCAAAGTTTATCTGTCCAAACGATTGCAGAAACCAGTCGTCGTTGAGGTTCATCGTGGCTGCCACAAACGGCATCAACCTGACCGCCTGATTGCGAACCACCAAAGTCTCCGAAACGAATGGAGAAACCGTCTGCGTATGGAGATCGCTACCCGTGGGCAAACCGATCCCCAGCCCGGTCGCCAAGGCGATGTCTTCCGTTCCATAGACTAAGCCTTTGGCGAACATCGTCAAGTTTCCTACGTTCCCCAGTTCCGACGATAAGAAGGAATTGCTCAACTCGAACCCGCTGAGCATCGGCATCCGCACATCCAAAGATATATTTCCATCAAGAAACGTCTTCTCGAAGCCCATCACGTAGCGATGCAAATCGATCGATCGTGATTGGGCTGGTCCAAAACCTTGCGATGTCGAAATCGCATTGTAAAAAGCGTTGTAAACGAAGTACACCCGATCGGTCGGTATCGCGGAGTTGTTCTCCGCAATGTTGTAACTGCCACCCCCTCCCAAGGGCGCACGATATGCCTCGCTCGGGAAATCGATCGTGCCCTGTCTTGGCTTAACCTCAAAAGTCACCATCGGCGGTAACGTATCGCCAAACATGTTCGGTGTGCGCCCCAGACGCGTGAAGGTGCCTCGTGATGCCCCGGTGGCTAGGCCACGCGTCGCAGGCGATCGACTCGCAGCCGATGTACCTGTCGGACCACGATTGCTCGGATTACCCAACCCAGCATTGAGCCTGCTCGTCTGCGGCAACTCGTCTTGACCCGATGCCCTCAAAGACAAAGGAGCTTGGCCGTAGGCCAACCCACCCATCGCACACGTACAACCGATCCCAAACGCTATCGCACAACATCCAGGGATAAGTCGCTCAAGGCTCCTCTTGATCCCGCGGATCCTTCTCGACAAGTTCTTGGGGTTCGACATACAAGCCACCGTTTCCGTTCGATCCTAGAGATCCTTGATGTCTTCGATGTCTTGAAAAACTCTAGTAATGCTAGCATTCAAGACTTTCCAATGTCGGCTTTTCATAGCAAGAACACCCAGCGAAATTGCGTTCCACCAGCGTTCTGATGCTCTGCGCTCTGCCACTGTATTTGTTTCGGACTCTCCTAGAACCTACCTTGATCCATTCCCTTCAATCCGTCGATTCGGTCCTGGATGTCGACAGATTTTCTAAAGTCGGTTGACTCCGTCACTTCGAATCGAGCCAATCGCGATTCTTTTGTAGCATTTCGGTAATCCATGTGTCTTCCGGATGGAGTTTGGATAGCTCCTCGAGTCCAGAGATCGACTCTTTTCGCATGGCGATGGCCGTCTGGGTATCGCCTCGACGATCGGCAAGATCCCCCAGCGCGCATAGAGAAGAGACCAGATGGTTCAGCAGAAGTTCATCTTTCGGCGCGAGGCGTTGGTATTTGCGGATCACCTCTAAAGACCGCTTCCAGCTCACTTCGGACCGCTCCCATTGCCCTAGACTTGCTTCATTGGCTCCCATGCTCATGCTCACCACGGCCAAATGCAATTGATATTCGACCACATCGGGGTTTGAATCCGCGAGCTTTCGAGCCAACGCTTCGGATTCCTCGAATGCCCCGACTGCGGCTTGTCTCTGTTCCATCAGCGCGTAGCTCTCTCCGACCCAATGGAATGCAAGACTACAATCGAATCGATTGCTCAACGATCTCGGGTTGATTGCGATGGCCTTGTGGAACGCCTCGACGGATCGTCGGAAATATCCGTTGGCTTCTTCGGTGAAGTTCATTTCCAGCGAATATTTACCTAAGCTGTACCAGCCGCGAGCCAGGTCCTTATGCAATTTCTCCGACTCAGGAAACGCATCGAGCAACTTAAGCCTTTGCTCCTGCGAGCGATGCAGGTCGGTGAGTCCTTCCTGAGCGCGTTCCAGACTGATCTTAGTCAGTCCGATATTCATCAGTGTGTTGGCTGCCAGCCGTTGGTACTTCAGCTCTGCCGGCTTTTGCGCAGCTAGCTCGACCCGATGTTCGTGAGACATCTCGAAAGCATCGAGTGCAGCGGGGAAATTCTCTTTCTGGCTTGCAAGTGTCCCGATGGCATTGAGCGTATCGGTGAGCGCTTCGAGCCGATCGAAGCGTTGCGGGGATCCTTTGACAAGTTGCTCTTGGATGCTGCGTGCCTCGAAGAGCGCATCCTGAGCGGTATCGAATTTGCCGAGAAGTTTTTGAATCATTCCGTAACGGAAGTTTGACTTGGCAAGCTCTTCGAGGATCCTAGTGTCGCCCGGACTGGATCTCTGGTTTTTTTGGCTCAAAAAAGACTCGTAGTGCTCCAGTGCTTTTTCGAGCAACTCCTTGCGCAAAGCCTGCATCCCGGGTTCGTCGAGAAGTTCATCTTCGCTGACTCGTGTAAACAGATCGTCGACGACGGCTAGGGCTTGGTTCAAGCGGGATTCGGAGACGGCCAACGCAGCGGCTGTGTTTCGATAACCTAACAGAGTCGCACCGAGGGTGCCCAGGGACAGTAGCGTCACGGCAGCGATCAATCCTGCGAGAGCTCGGTTTCGTCGGCACCATCTCCAAATTCTCTCGGCAGGGCGAATCGGTCGAGCCACGATTGGGATGCCATCGAGGTAACGCTGCAGATCGGCACCGAAATCCTGGCAGCTTGCGTACCGCTTGGAGGGCTCTTTTTCGATCGCCTTCATGCAGATCGTTTCCAAGTCGCGATCGACCGCTGGGTTGCTCTCGCGCAGTCGGACCGGTGGTTTCTCGAGAATCTGACGAAAGGTTTCCTGGACGTTTGGAGCCGCAAACGGTGGATGTCCCGTGAGCAAGTGATAAAGCGTCGCACCGAGCGAGTATTGGTCGGCCGCTGCGGTCACCAACGATGCGTCTTGGGCTTGCTCGGGCGACATGTACGAGGGGGTGCCCATGATTTGCCCCGCGTAGGTGATCGAGTTGTCGCTATGGATGAATTTGGCCAATCCGACCATGTAGACTGCAGCCCGTCGGTTTTCCAGCGGTCCATCGCGGAGCAACTCCATGAGACTCAGGCCTCGAACAAACCGCATCGCATAATACCGAAGGGGCGCACCCATTTGGTTCTTCGCAGGCACCTCGCCGACTTCATAGACGGCGATGATATTGTCGTGCTGGAGCGATGCTGCCGCGTTGGTCTCCGTTCGAAATCGTTCCAAAGCATTGGCGCGCGTGGTGGAGTCGACTTTATCTAGAACCTCGCTCCGAACGACCTTGAGCGCCACGAGCCGATTGGCCGATATCTGCCTTGCGCGGTAGACCACTCCCATGCCACCTCGACCGAGTTCTGAGAGAATCTCGAAACCGGGGATTTCGGGCAAGCCAGATCGGGTCGTGGTGGCCGATACGTCGAGGGCTTTGGTTTGCTCAAGCTGCGTTGCGAATGCATCGGCCACAGGGGCGTCGAGGGTTTCGAATAGAGGGTCGAAGCTCAGGATCGTCTCGCGGCACTCGGGGTAGTCTTTGATCAGTTGCTCGGTGTCCAGGGCCAATCCCGATCGATGCATCTGTCGCAACTCCTCGGCGACCAAGCGTTTGTAGAGTGCCAAGTTCTTGCGAAGGTCCGGCTGACGCTCTAGATAATCCAGCGCGCGGATCTTCTGACCCCGCTTCCAACGTTCGACCAAGTCCTCTGGCAGCTCATCGAGCATCGCTTGTCCTTCCTACCGTCGATGTGTCATCTCAGAAGTTGACTGGAAAGACCGCATTGGTGTCGGTCTGCTCTCGCAAAATTCTCTGCCCTTGCTCGACGAGATCAGGGTGTTCGTTTGCCAAGTCCGTCGCCTCGCCTGGATCCTTGGATAAATCGTAAAGTTCCCATTCCGAGGGCTTCTTGGTCGCTAGTCCCCGCCGGAGTAGCTTGTAGTCCCCGAATCGCACCGCGACTTGTCCTGAGTACTCTGGAAAGACCCATACCATCGGCGGCCGCGATTCCAAGCTTCCAGTACCGCAAAGCACTCGCCATAGACTCACACCATCGAAATCCGGCAGGTTGGGCGAGTCTTTTTTCGATATCTTCGCAACATCGCACAGGGTCGGGAACCAGTCGGCAAAGTAGCAAGGCGTCGAGTCGACTTTTCCAGCCGGGATCAGGCCTGGGTATCGAGCGATCATCGGGACGCGGATCCCACCCTCGTAGACGCTTCCTTTGTAGCCTCGAAGCCCAGCGGTGCTTGAGAAGAACTTCGGGTCCGCTCCCCCAACGTGAAAGCTCGGTTCATTGTTGCCTGCGTGGGTCGTCCCATTGTCACTGGAAAAGACCATCAAAGTTTGATTCGTCAGTCCGTGCTTGTCCAAAGCATCGAGGATCCGACCAACATGCCGATCCAAATCGTAGATCATCGCTGCGTAAGCCGCACGGGGGCGAGGATGGGGTAGGTACCCATTACCGCCCCGGTATTCTTGGACATCCCACTCCTTGGGGAACCGATCGAGGGTATCGACCGGCGGATGCATCGCCACGTGGGGTTCGATGCACGGAAGGTATAAAAAGAAGGGACGCTTGGCGTTCGCCTCGATGAAGGCCTCGGCTTGTTCGATCATCCGATAGGGAGCATAGGTTTGGCCCACCCAATCGGAGGCATCGATCGGTCCCTCGTTGGGCTTGCGATGTCCCGAGGTCGATTTGTTATTGATGCGGATAGGTTGGGAATTATCCCAAAGGAACTCAGGATAATAGCTATGCGCGACGGCTTGGCAGTTGTATCCAAAGAATCGGTCAAAGCCTTTGCGGTTCGGGTCTCCTGTACTTCCTACAGGACCTAGTCCCCATTTGCCAAAAGCTCCGGTTGCATATCCGAAATTGCGCAGCGTTTGAGCCAAGGTGATCGCACTTTCGCTCAGCGGATGTTGCCCTTCGGTGAACTCTGGAAAACTCAACTTGGCTTGCTTATTGCCTCGGATCTCGGCGTGTCCGAGATGTTTGCCGGTCATCAGCACGCATCGCGACGGTGCGCATACCGGTGCTCCGCTGTAATGCTGGGTGAATCGCATTCCTCCGGCGGCGAGCCGATCAAGGTTTGGCGTCTGCAATTTCTCTTGGCCATAGCAACCCAACTCACCCCAGCCTAAATCGTCTGCGAGAATGAAAACGATGTTCGGGGGAGCGCTCTGGGCTTGGGCGTTGTTTGTCAAGCAGAAGCTCGCCAAGCAGAAGGTGGCAAAAAGCAGCGAACGCAGTGCAAGCGATCCTAGCAGTCGAATCGCTCGATTTCTTGATTTCGATAGACCGAGCATCTTAGGGTTTTTCCTGTTCTGTTTTTGTTTCCATGGTGTTTTTTCGTTCTTTCAATCGATCCAGGATCGCTCGGAGTGCCGGTTGGCGAGCCGTTCCAGACTCGATTAGTTTTTCCGCAAGTGCGATCGCTTCGGCAAGGGTTTGCTTGGCTCTCTCTGGGCGTCGGAACTGGTTGTAGTAATCGACGATCTGCATTTTGGTTTGCAGCAGATGGATCGCATAGACTTGGATTTCAGGGAATCGATCGACGAGCCCTTGTTGGATCGCGATCGATTGCTGAAGTTTGTTGACTCCGTTTTCGACACGTTCGAATTGGCGCTCGGCCGCAGGATCGATCCCCGCTGGGATTGTCCAAGCGGACCTTGCCAAAAGCGATGCATAGAGCGTCTGGTATTCCGGGACGCCAGGGTGCTCTTGGAGGGATTCTTGAACAAGCCGAATCGCTTCCTCGAGTCGATCTCCATCGACCGATGGATGCACAAGGCTTGTAGCATAAAGATTCGCTAGTTCATATTTTAGCACGGCTGAGGTAGGATTCTTTGACAGGAGATCTTGAAAGATCTCTGAGGCTTTCCCGAGCGATTTCTCGAATTCGGACTGAAGTCCTAGCAAACGGTTCATCCGCATCCGATCGCGGTGGTTGCGAGCCAATCCGAGGCGATACTTGCTCTGCACAGGATTCTGCTGACTGAGACCATCGAGAAGTTCGATTGCTTGCGCGTTGTAGGCAAGGTCCCTCTCGAGCCTTTGGGCCATCGGGATAGGGATCTCAGGGACCCATGGACCAGGCCGGCTGAAAAACGGCGAGAATAGTCTACGGCGTCGATCGTTGAGATTCCGATCGTTGAGACTTCGATCTAGGGCAAGGCGAGCCGATCCGCTGGACAAGCTCTCTAGGGCCGAGGCTAGGCCAAAGCGGCCTTCCTCCGAGTTTGCAAATTCCGGGTTCTTCTCGAGAACTTCTCGGAGGTTTTCCATCTCTTCGATCGCCCGAGGGAATTGATCTCGCCGTGAGTGCAAGCCGATTAGCTCTTTGCGAGCTTGAAGCTCCTCATTGAGAACGCGTTGCTTTTCTTGACCCCCTTGATCCTTGTTTCGTACCGCTTCGAATTCCGCGATCGCACGGCGCAAGGACTGGGCGGCTTGATCGTATCTACCGATTTTGTTTTCGATTTCGCCGACGCGTCGTCGGGAGATGGCCGCATCGAATCTCAGGTCGGTAGCATTCTCCTCTGCAAATCGATCGAAAAAGTTTTGAAGCGATTTCAGAAGTTCGACATCGGCTTGGGTGAGCACCGCGTCGGCGAACCCATCGGTTTCGAGTCCCGTTTCGTCGAGTCCTTGTATGTCTAAAGAACGGCCTCGCGACGCGATATTCTCGGTGATGGTATTGAAGGCTTCCAATGCTAGGTCCATGTTCTGTCGAGCTCGCTTGCTTTCGGTGTTGGCTTGCTCCAGAGCTTTGGTTCGATCTGCAAGACTATTCGCAGAACCGATATAGGCCAGCTTGAGCTCATCGAGGGTCTCGCGCTGCTGGCGATTCCAAAGCCCTAGGATCGTTGCGATCGCCACAAGCAAACCGAACAGACTCGCCGTCAGGGATGCGATTGCTGGGTTGCGTCGTATCCAGCGCATCGTCGACTCGATAGGTGATTCACGGCGTGCCAAGATGGGCAAGTCGTCGAGAAATCGTTCGAGATCCTCTTGGAAATCCTTAGCCCGCTCGTAGCGATTCACCGGCTCCAACGCCGAGGCTTTTAGAACGATTGTCTGGAGGTCCCTAGGAATCACTTGCCGCTCAGAGGCTGTGAATTCGAGTTGGCTGTACTTGGTCGGATCCAACACGCGGCGTTTGGGGGCTTCGAGTGCAGGCCTGAGCGTGAGCAACTCGAAAAGAGTCAGGCCAAGGCTGTAGATATCGCTGCGCGAATCGGCCTTGGCGACGAATTGCTCAGGGGCCATATACCGAAGCGTACCGAGCAATTCGCCGGTTTGTGTTTGGCTCTCAAGATCCTCCCGAAACGCCAATCCGAAGTCTGCAACCCAAATCGTTCCGGTTTGGTCCAGGAGCAAATTGCTCGGCTTGATATCCCGGTGCAAGACCCCCGACTGGTGCGCATAATCCAAAGCATCGGCCACCTTGGACGTCAAGCGAGCGATGTTGCGATAGTAATGCTGGGGAATCGCTCGGACCGCGCGATCGTCATGGTAAACCTCGGAAGTCCCTGGTGGAATCGAGGCAGGTAGCATCGAAGTCGATAATTCATCGGTCGCTAACGGGCTACCCTGCATCGGTCCCAGGATCGCCTCGCGTGTCAGATCCCGAGTTTCGGCGGGCAGAGTCGGATCGTTCGGTGCAAGTGGACTTGTCGGCCGATCATCTCGCGATGCTTTCGATGGCGTGGAATAGCTGTTTGAACCCTTGTGTGCTCCTTTCTGAGAGCTCTGCGGGTGCTTGGCGCTCGGAGGGGTAGCTCGTTGCGTCAGAAGTTGATCGACCGCATCGAGTGTAAGAGCAGGTCCCAAGGGCTCGCCGGGGACCGATTCGCCCAGTCGAGCTCGAAGCGATACGATCACATCGGCCAGGGTCGATCCATGGATCAATTGCATCGCGTAATACTGAAGACCGTGATCTTCTCCCGAGCCGTACACCGGAACGATATTGGTGTGGTGCAATCCGGCAGCCGACTCGGCTTCGCGTCGAAAGCGTTCCCGGCTTCGCGGACTTGCTGAAGCTTGTGCGTGGATGACTTTCAAGGCGACCCTGCGTTGCAAGGAACCTTGGATCGCCTCGTAGACGACTCCCATGCCTCCGCGGCCAATGCAGTGAAGGATTTCGAAATCGTCAAACGCTTTCGGTACGAGTTGGGTAGGATCCGAGCATGTCGTACTCAACGTCGGTGCGATCGATTCGTTCGTCACCTTAGCGCTGACCTTCTCGACGATCATCAGCGATGGAAATATAGAACGAATCATCGCCGCATGCTGGGGGTACGCTTGGGCGTAGTGTTCGATGCTAGGGGACTGACCGCTGCGGAATTTCAACACGAACTCGTCGGCAAGTTCTTCGAACGGATGGCGTTCGACGGCCTCGGTGGGGTTCATCGCTGTAGGATTCATCGCTGTTGCTCCGGCTGGCCAGCTCGTGGATGTCCTGCTGGAGGCTGGTTTGTGGGTTGAAGAATCTCGGCCAAGCGGCTCGCGGCCCGGACGTATCGGTTGCTTGCTGCCGTCGGTGAAATGCCAAGGGCTTGGGCCGTCTGCAGGTTCGTCAGGTATTCGAAGTGACGCATCGCAAGGATCTCGCGATCGATTTCGTTCATCGACTCCAAGGCCCTTTGAAGCCGACGCTGTTCCTCGTCTTGGATCATCGCTTGGCTAGGTGAGGTCATGTCATCGGCAAGCCATCGGGCCATGATGATGCTCGTGGTGTTCGAGCCAGCAAGGGGCATGGCAAGCTCGCGATGCACGCTTCGTTTGTCTCTGCCGTGGGCTCGCTGCATGTCCCAGAGCGTTTGAAGGACACGCTGACGGATCCAAACCAAGGGGTGGACCTGCTGGGTTTGCACCAAAAGCTGGATCGATCCGGAAACGAACGATTTTTTCAAGCCGCGGTCGAATCGACACGAAGAATTCCGTGAGTTCCTCCAAACTCCCGATAGGAACGCCATCCTGACTGGCCGGCAATGGCTGGCCTTCCAGGCTAGGCTGGCTCGGGGATACATCGGGTACGATCGGTGCTTTGGAATCCGTCATGCTGAGATTATCCAAAGGTTTGACTGGGCAGGGAATAGAATTCCTAAAAATCTCCAATCTCCTAAGTGGATCCTTGGACCTCCGCGTCGGTAGAGTCATTAAGGTTCAACTCTGCGAAATCTCCCTCCACGTTTACAGCCTAAGGTCCTACAAGATGAAACGATTGCTATTTGCCAGCCTCATGGGCTCTTTGCTCTGGACGATGCCTTGCCAAGCCCAAGATCCACAAGCTCCAGAGCCCGAATCGCCGAAACCACCGAGAGCCGAGCCCGGACGTCGGGATGATGCGCCCGCCGAAGGCCGCAGGCCTTTGCAGGGCCGATTGCAAGAAGGGGGCCGATTGCAAGAAAACCGACCCAATGGGGGCAACCCCGAGATGGCTGCCCGGGGAATGGCGATGATGATGAGAAACTCACCGGTGTTTCGAGCACTTGATGCCGACGAGGACGGCCAGCTTTCGGTATCGGAAATTGAAAATGCCTCGAAGTCCCTGCTGAAGCTCGATAAGAATGGTGACGGCATCCTCAACGCCGAAGAGATGCGTCCGGATCCAGCCCAAATGCCACAGTTCGCTGGCCCTAATGGCCCTAATGGTCCAGGGCGACCCGGTGGACCCGGTGGGCCCGGTGCCCCAGGCAATCCAGGTGGGCCTAACCCAGAGATGATGGCCCGCATGTTCGAAAATCGCGATCAGGACAAGGACGGGAAGCTCTCGGGCGATGAGATCCCTCCCCAAATGCGCGAACGGCTCACCAATATCGACACCAACGGCGACGGAGCGATCGATAAGTCGGAAATGGAGCAGTCGATGCGCAGGATCGAAGCCATGCGACCAGGCAACCGCCGCCCCGAAGGTCGCCCGGAAGGTCGGACCGAGGGTGGCCAAGGGGTCCGGCCACGCCGCCCCTCTTCGGATACCTAAGCCATTTTCCCCATATCCCTCAAGATCCCTCAAGCCGAACATTCCCCTGTAGGAACGCATCTGATGCACAAGCATTCCATGGTCCGCCACTCCGTGAGCTGGGTTACGATCCTCTGGATCTGCGGTGCGGCGGCATTTGCGGCCGCTCCCGAGGATGATGGGAAACTTACACCCGATCAACTCGACTTCTTCGAGACCAAAATCCGCCCGGTCCTGATCGAGCATTGCTACCGTTGCCATGCGACGAGCGAGCAATCGGTCCGAGGGGGACTTTCGGTCGAGAATCGCGAAGCACTGCTCGCCGGTGGGGAATCTGGCCCGGCGATCGTCCCAGGGGACTTGGACAACAGTTCGCTGTGGCATGCGATCAACTACCGCGATAATCGGATGCCACCCAAAGGCAAACTCGCCCCGAACATCATTGCCGATTTTAAAACTTGGATCGAAATGGGAGCACCCGATCCTCGTGTGAATCAAGGGGTGGTCGTTCATTCCAAAGTGACACCCGAAGACATCCAGGCGGGCAAGTCGTTCTGGGCCTTTACCCAACCGCAACGCATCGAGCCTAAGCTCGAGCAGTTCCAGGATTGGGGCGAGTCTTCTATCGATCGCCTGGTCGCTTCGAAATGGGAAGCTCAAGGGGTCGAGCCGACGGACGATTGCGATGCGAACACGCTTGTCCGCAGGCTGACAATGGACCTTGTCGGTTTACCTCCTACCCCGGAACAACGCGAAAGTTTCCTTGAGGACTGGCAGTCGAGTCCTCAAGGAGCCATCGCGAGGTTGGCCGACGAGTTGCTCGACTCTCGGCAGTATGCCGAACGCTGGGCTCGCCACTGGCTCGATGCGGCTCGGTATGCCGAATCGAGCGGCAAGGAATCGGATATGTCGTTCCCCAACGCTTGGCGTTATCGCGACTACGTGATTCAATCGTTTGAAAACGACAAGCCTTACGATCGTTTTCTCCTCGAACAGATCGCCGGGGACCTGCTTCCCGTTGCAGACGATTCGCAGTGGAATGAAAACCTCATCGCCACCGGATTCTTAGCCATCGGGCCAAAGTCTCTGACTGAGCAGAACCCACGGCAATTCCAAGCCGACTTGGTCGACGAGCAAATCGACACCACGACGCGTGTCGTGCTGGGGCTGTCGGTAGGCTGCGCACGATGCCACGATCATAAGTTTGATCCTATCCCGCAAAGCGATTACTACGCCTTAGCTGGGATATTCCAAAGCACCGAAACGTTCTACGGCGGTACTCGCACCATTCGGAATCGACAACCCTCTGACTCGATCCGCTTGCCGATCCAGGACCCCGAGGCGAGCAAGCCGGTGATGACTCCCCAGGACATCGAGGACTTGAAACAGGAACTTCAAGAGCGACAACAGGAACTGGCCGAGGCACGTCGGGCGCAGCGTACCGGAGGTACAACCTCGGGTCTGAACGCCAATATTTTGGATCAGATCGTAGGCCAGCTCCGGGCCAAGATCAACAGTGTCGATACGACAGGACGGCCCATCTCGGTCTGCATGGGGGTCCAAGACCGCCAATCGATCCGCAATGCACGCGTATTGGTCCGTGGGGAGATCGACCAACCCGCCCAAGAAATCCCAAGGGGATTCGTTCAGGTCCTCGGAAACCTTCCGGATAAACTCCCTGCTTCTGGATCTGGACGCTTGGAATTTGCCAAGTGGCTTGCCTCTAAAGAGAATCCCCTGACGGCTCGAGTGATGGTCAATCGCATCTGGCAGCATCTAATCGGCCAAGGAATCGTGCGCGAACCGGACAACTTCGGCCTCTCGGGTCCGATGCCCACCCACCGCGAGCTTTTGGATTATTTGGCCCTCGAAATGATGGACCAAAACTGGTCGGTAAAGTCAATCATTCGCAGCATCGTTACATCGCGGGTTTATCGGCTCAAGACCGATCAGGATCCGAGTCGCTTCGAGGCCGATCCGGAGAACCTCTGGATCGCCCGTGGCAATGTCAAGCGATTGAGCGCCGAGGCGATCCGCGACGCGATGCTCTCTGTCAGCGGATCGATCGAGCTTAAGCCACCACGGGCATCGATACTCGCTGCGATGGGATCTGCCTTGATGGGGCCAAATGGTCCACAAAACGCACCGCTGTTGATCGCACCAGGAGGATCGGGCAATGACGATCGCTTAGCGAATTTAAGACGGCTCCTAGGCGGTAACCTGCGGAACCCAACAGTCAACCTGATTGAAGTACCCAACTACCATCGCTCCGTCTACCTGCCGATCACCCGAAACAATCTACCCCGAGCCCTCGATGCCTTCGACTTTGCCGACCCAAATATGGTCACCGGAACTCGCGAGGTATCCAACACCGCCGAGCAAGCGTTGTACATGCTCAACAATCCGTTTGTCCTGGAACTCAGCGATGCGTTCGCACGTCGGCTGATGCAATCTAGCACGGACCCTCAAGCCCGAGTCGACCGAGCGTTTCAGATCGCTTACGGCCGACCGGCTAGCCGGGAGGAGATCCAAGCGTCTGTGAAGTTCGTACGCAAGGCCAAGGACAGCCAATCGCAAGTCCCGTCCGATGAAGCCACGTTCAAGGCTTGGAGTCAGTTCTGCCAGGCGATCCTCGGCTCGGCCGAATTCCGTGTGTTGCGTTGAGCCCACTCCCTATGGCTCCGTTTCGTTATTCCCACTAAAGGCTGATATCCCAACAAGGCCCCACAACAATGTTCTCAAGACGCGAATTGCTCAGGACAGTTTCGGCAGGTTTCGGCTACTTGGCATTTGCCGGGATGAGCACCCTTGAGGCCAAGCGGTTGCTCGGCGACGATCAAGAGTCTGCCGGATCGACCAATCCGTTGGCCCCCAAGCAAGCGCATTTTGCAGCGAAGGCCAAGCAGGTGATTTTTCTTTGCATGCAAGGGGGACCCTCGCACCTGGATACTTTCGACTACAAGCCTCGCTTGGGACGTGACGAAGGCAAAACCGGTCGTGCCAACGGGGCAAAGCTTATGGCCTCGCCGTGGAAGTTTCATCAGCGAGGCAAAAGCGGTTTGTGGATGTCCGAGCTGCTCCCCGAACTCGGCCAGCACGCTGACGAAATGTGTTTGATCCGATCGATGCATTGCGATCAGCCGATCCATCCACGGGCCATGACGCAGATGCATACGGGCAACGCGCAGTTTGTTCGCCCATCGCTCGGTGCCTGGACCCTCTATGGCTTAGGTACGGAAAACGAGAACTTACCAGGCTTTGTCGCTTTGAATCCCCAAGCGACGGCTTCTCAGAATTACGGCAATGCGTTTCTTCCAGCGATCTACCAAGGGACTAAGGTCGGTAGGCCACAGGGCCCTCGCCCCGGTATGGCTAGGAACATGCCGGCTGGAAACGGGTCGGCGATACCCGACATCAACAATCCAAGGCTGACTCGTCGCTCGCAGCGCTCGCAAATCGATTTTATTCAGCAACTGAACCAAAACTCGCTCGATCGAGCCGGGGTCGATCCGAACGTCGAAGGGGTGATCGAATCCTATGAGTTAGCCTTTCGGATGCAAGATGCCTTGCCAAAACTTATGGACCTCAGCGACGAGACTCCAAAGACTTTCGAGATGTACGGGATCAACGAGAATCCCACCGATGGCTTTGGACGGCAGTGCCTTATGGCCCGAAAATTCATCGAAGCTGGCGTCCGATTTGTAGAGCTCAATCATGGCAATTGGGATCATCATCAGCGACTCCGTGAGCAATTACCCGATAAGTGCAGCGAGATCGATAAGCCGATTGCTGGATTGCTCGCGGATCTCAAGCAAAGAGGGCTTTTGGATCAAACATTGGTCATCTGGGGAGGTGAGTTTGGCCGCACACCCGATGCACAAAACGGGGACGGTCGGGATCACAACAACAAGGGATACACGACCTGGATGGCAGGTGGGGGAGTGCGAGGCGGGTTGAGCTATGGTGCCACCGACGAACATGGCCGCGAGGCGGTCGAGGATAAGTGTCACATCCACGATTGGCATGCGACGATCCTCCATTTGCTGGGCATGGACCATGAGCGATTGACTTATAGGTACGCGGGGCGGAATTTCCGATTGACCGACGTGTACGGCAATGTCATGGACCGTATCTGTAGCTAGTGGATGCCCGGTCCGGTGGCTTACGCACACCGGCAGAGATGTGCCGCCCTCCGGGCTAAAACCAAACAGCCACGATCTCTGCGGGAGATCCACTACGAACAGCCGGATCTCTGCGGGAGATCTTGAAAACAAAAAAGGCCTGCGGTTTTGAGACCGCAGGCCTTTGAGGATTTCTAGCTGGTCTTTGGAAAGACTAGCCCATCATCTTCGATACGGATTGAACCATTGGCCCGAGGACTGGCTCGATGATTTCCTTAACCCCAGGGATGAGGTAAAGGGTGTTGAGCAATCCACCGACTTTTTCGAAGTACGGCTTGATGAATGGAGCCAACGTGCCGGTTGCAGCAGCAGGCATACTGTCCATACCGAGGTCAGCGTAAGCCTTAGCGGCTTCTTCCAACTTGCTAACAGCACCCTTGGCAGTGTCCACATCGGTGATGCTTCCGAGAGTCTCGGTGATTCCGTCAAAGGAGCCAGCGAGCTTCTTCTGGAGATCTTCGATGCTCATGCCACCAGGCAGTTCAAGCTTTGGAAGTTCCAAGGGGGCTGCGGCGACTTCAGGTGCTGGCTTGATTGCAGGTGCCGTCGCAGGAACTGCATTCGGTGCGCTGGTAATCGGCTTCTTGACTTCTTCTTTCTTGCTACCGGACATGAAGGTGTAGCCCAAGAAGCCCAAAGCTGCCAGAGCGAGCAAAGGCAAGAGCCATCCCAAAGGACTCGAAGCAGGTGCGGCGGGTACAGCTTGGGTCGCTGCGCGGGTCGCGCCGCGTGCAGCACTGGAAACGGCTTCACTGGCTTGCTTGCCCAAGTCGGCCAATCCCATGACTCCCTTGAGTTCGTTTGGCAACGCGCTGCTCAAGAAGTTGCTTTGTCCGCCGAGAAGGTTGGTCAAGACGCCTGGATCAAATCCACCGGCAGACTTGGCTTGCTTGCCGACAACACCCATGACGATAGGAGCCAAAGATCCGAGCAATCCCAGAACACCCTTGTCGCCGATTCCCAAAAGCTTCATCAGGACGGAAACAATGCTCGCTTGCGAGGAGCCCAAGAGCATCGGCAAGAGGGAACTGCCCATACCGAGCAACTTCGAGCTCGCGCCACCCGATACGAGACTTCCGAGGTTATCCAAGATGGATGGCTCTGCGTCCTGCTTCTTGAAAATGTTCGAAAGCTCTGAGGCTCCCGATGGCGTCGACGCCTTCTTCATGAGTCCGCCGAGCAAAACAGGAATCGCAGCTTCAATAGCCGAGTTTGTCTTGCTCTTTTCCAATCCAACTGCAGATCCGATCTGATCTGCCACACCGCTGCTGCTGATAGCGGTTTTGACCAAATCCATCAAATTAATTGCCATATTCAAAACTTTCTTTTTAGGAAGAGGAACCGAAACCTAATTTGCCTAGAGGCTACACAGACTAATATGCCGGATTTACGTTCTTTTGGCAGTCCTTGATCGAAAAATCCGGATAAATAATTATGATTTTCTCAAGTGCAAGAGTATTGCAACGCGAAGGCTAGGAATGTTGCGAGTGTGTATTACTACCCAATGCAGAGAATCCGCTTACAGTCTGTGGATCTTCTGGTAGGCCTCAAACCAAGCCCGGGCTTGTTCAAACTGCCAATCGCCAAACACGTGGCCTTGTCCATGATTCCAAAGCGCTAAGCCTAGGCAAGCGGCTGCATTCGCTGGCTTTTTGCCATCTATTTCCGTTGTTTCTGCGTTAAAGAGACGCCAGATCCGAAAAGCCCCACGCATCGCTGGCAGACTCTGGCTCCCGTCGGCCGCTCCCGGACCTTTCTGTCCCCCCATAATCAAAACAGGCCTCGGGGCAATGAGCATGAGCAACTCGTCATGCCCCCAATCGGCCCCCCAATCGGCACGGTGCTCCAGCGACGGCGTTCCTAGGGGGATTCTCGGCGGAGGGTTCAAATACCAAGGTGCCTCCCAGTTGGTCGACCGAAGATCGACCCCACCCTCGCTTGCCACCCCCGCGAGCACACGCGGGTCTTTTGCCATGAGGTAAAGGACTTGCTTGGCCCCAAGCGAATGGCCGAAAGCAAACACACGCTTGGGGTCTACCTGAGGGATGCTCAACAACGTATCCAAAGCCCGCTGCGCGTCATAAACCATTTTGGCCATCCCTCGCGTTTGCGGATGACGCTTGGCATGATTCGATACGGCTTGGTCGAAACCAACTCCCTCTTGCCACAAGAAACACTTCGGACAGATCACGATATACCCAAGTTTAGCAAACTCCAAGCCGGTGGCTCGCGGACCACTGTTCCCGAGACCTGCGATCTCGTCGATCGTGGCGTTGTTGGTCGGATGCAATGCGACCATGCCCGGCCTTAAGCCGCTCGAATCGAGCCCATCGGGCCCATCGGGCAATAGGATATAAGCATCCATCGAAACATCGGTTTCAATTTCGATCTTCACTCGCCGTCGGAGAACTCCTTCGACTCGTTCTTCGCTGAGCACCTCTAGCTTCGGTGCCGTGCCGACCGGAGGCATAGGCCCGAGCAGCCTGTCGAAACGGGCCTGAACGTTTGCTCTGGCCTTTTGCCAATCGGCCAATGTGCGGACCGAGGCAAGCCACTGCGGATCGCTCTTCGAAGGATTGGCTGTGTTGTCTCGATCGAGCTGATCTGGCCAACGATGGATCTTGTCGATCCAGTCGGCTCGCCGATCCTCGGGACGAAAACGTGGTGTTCGTCCCGCGTGCTCGACTCGGAATCGAATGAGCCGACCGTGCTCGACCTCTGTCACATAGACGGTCTTGCCGTCGGGGCCACCGAAGCAAATATTGCTCGGGCGCGCCCCGAGGACGTCGATTCGACGCAAGATCTCCCCTTCAGGGCTCAAGACCACGACAGTCCCTTCTCCATACCGCGTTACATACAAGTTCCCTTGATCGTCGTAACGCATTCCATCAAAACCATGGTCGGGAAACTCTTTGAACAAAGTTTTCGCGGCAAGCGTTCCATCTTTCTGGATCTCAAACCGCCAGATCTTGCGCTGCTGGGATTCATTGACCGATAGATATTTCCCGTCCGGACTGATGTCGAGCCCATTGGTCGTTCCCATCCCTTCGGCGACGATCCGAGCGATTCCCTGCCGATCGATCCGCCAGAGACGCCCAGTCCCTTGACTCCAATTCGGATCGCTGGCATAGAGTGTCCCGTCATCGGCGATTGCCAAGTCGTTGGGCTGATGCATCGTTGGTTCGTGGCAATGAAGTACGAAGGCGCCGGTGACTCGATCGACTCGCCAAATCTTGTGCTCGACATAATCGGCAACCAGCAGATCCCCCTGACTATCGAGGACGATGCCGTTGCCTGTTCCTCGGTTTGGCAAGCTGGCCCAAGCGATTCCATTGCCCCAACGATCTATTTTGCCGATCGTCTGCTGTTTTCCAAAGTTCACTGCATAGACATTGCCTTGAGCATCGCTTGCCGGTCCCTCGATCCCTTCGGTGAAGGCATGGTCGAGGGTCATCGCTTTGGGTAGGTAAAGCTGCTCCTTGAGGTCCGAATCGAGGATCTGCCAAGCGAGCCTTCGTTGATCGGTTCGCTGCATGGCTTGGTAAGCTAATTTCTGATTGCCATACGAGAAGTTCGAGTACTTCGAGAGCATGGGCTCAAACATTTCAGGTCCGTCGATGTCGCTCAGGGCGCTGATGGCCCCCATTTGCAACTCATCTTTGGACGCTTGATCGAGTCCCCCCAAGACCGGCCCTTCGAGGTCCAAAAAAGGGCTCACTTTACCGATGGCTTGTTCGGCTGGCAGCATCGCCAAAATCCTAATCGCATCGTACCTTGTTCCGACGGGGACCTTTGGATCATAAGCGTCTGACTTGGCCAACTCCAAAGCGCGATCCCAACGGGGCTTCCACTCTGGATGCTGTGCAATGACTTTTTCGAGTTCGCTTTTTGGCCAAAGGCCTTCCAAGCTCAATCCGTTGATGATGGCCCCACCGAGGACGACCGCTTGCCAATCGCGCATCGGGCCGGTGGGTTCCGGGAGCGATAGATCTACCAAGTCGACCAACGCTGCGTTGCGACTTGAGGGATCTCGAACCGCTAGGATCGCTGCGCGCCAGATCGAAGGGATGCGCTGGTACTCAAGGCTCCCCAAGCTCGGATCTGGCGGGTTTGTCCCAAGGTCCTTGGTCCATTCGAGGATCAAATCCCTTGCCATCGACTTGTGCTTTTCGATCAAGCCTTCGCGCTGGGATTCCCCGGTTTGAGCCAAGATCTCTTGGGCCACCTCGGATGGTGGCTGAGTTCGTGGCTGAGTTGGTGGCTGGGCTGGTGATGCACTGCCCGAAACCACCGTGAGCCATCCTGCGAGCAGCCCTGGGAACCATCGGGAGAGCAGTCCTGGGGTAAAGGGCCTTCCTAGACGCGCTGCGATCCTGCTTGCTGCAATCATGCTTGCTGCCCTGAGTTGCTACTAGAGTTTCTCGGCTATTGTTTTACGGTTGGAATATCACCGTCGGTATAGGCTTGGTCGATAGGCTTGTGGACCGTCCGGTGGAGGATCAATCGGTTTTCTGCTCGAGCAACCGCGCGAGCCGATGGAAATCGCTCTGGCGATCGATGAAGCGAACTTTCGTCACGAGGGTCACCGGATCGACCAAGGTTTCGAAGGGGACAAAGGACATGTCGAATTGTCCGCCGACGGAGACCATCACTCCGTTGAGCTTCTCTTCGATCAGAGCGCGGTAGGCGCCGATCCCGATTTGCGAACCGAGCATCACATCGAAAGCGGTCGGCACGCAGCATCGCGATTCGTAACCCATCTGTAGGCCGTTGATTTTCCGCGATTTGCCAGTCGCTTTTTTATAGGCATCGGCAAGATAGCGTCCGATGGTTTTACCGACGTCGACGTTGGCCACGGCGAGGTGTCCGAACTCGTCCCGCGAGACACCTTGGATGTACGACAGGGGCAGAAACTCGGCGAGTCCTTCGGCGATGACGATCACTCCGTAGTTGCGGCCTAGTTTTTCACGGGCGATCATCATCGAAACCATTTTGGCCAGCACGGCCTCCATGTTCATGATCTTGCGGGTCTGGCTCGTTCCGTTGGCGTCTTGGACCGTCTCGCTCGATGCCAAAGGCCCGACGATGTCTTCGACGCTCAGGACCAAGCATGCATCACCGGCGATCGCGGCCCCGTAGGCGAGCCATCCGGCCGAGCGTCCCATCGCCTCGGCGATGAAATACGCTTGTCCGGCTGCCGCATCGCGGTTGAGATTTCGGATCTCGTTGGCCAGGACTTCTGCGGCGCTGAAGTAACCGAAGGTAAAATCGATGCCTGAGTAATCGTTATCGATGGTCTTGGGCAGATGGATCACCGGCATGCGAGTTTCTTTCGCTGGCAGGGTTTCCTGGTAGAGCTTCATCTTGTTAGCGGTCTTGAGCGTGTCATCGCCACCGATGCTCACCAGCGCATCGACCCCTAGGGATCGCAGTGCGCGATAGCATCGGCCCAGGGGCGCGGTCTTCTCGGCATCTTGAAGGTCCGCAGGGCCTTTGACGACCTTGCCCGGATTGGCTCTTGCCGTGCCGATGCGAATCCCTGGCTCGGTCCGCATGAACTCGAGCGATTCTTGTGTGAATCGCAGGTAATGCTTCCCTTCGACCAAAGGTTTCGCAGGATCGAAATCGATTAGATTGGAGTACCCGTGCTTGATTCCAATGACCTCTACGCCCGCTTGCAAAAGGCTGAAGGCTGCCGAGGAGATCACGGCGTTGGCTGCCGGGGCCGGTCCGCCAGAAAACAGAATCGCGACGCGCTGGATGTTGCTCATGGAAATCAAAAGTGAATAGAGTAAATCAATCGTCCAAAAAACGGCTCGTTAGTACGACTTGAGCATGATGTTTTTGAATTGCACTTTCATGGGAGGACCCGCGTGGAGTTGCAGTGCCAGGACTCCTTCGCTTGCTGCCTTGGAAGCTTCGGAATCTTGGACTTCCGACATCAGTTGGTCGTTGATGTAATGTTGAAGCACGGTTCCTTTTGCGACGATCTTGTATCGGTTCCAGTCTTCCCATTTGATTTGCGACAGGAGGGCATCGGCGTCACCGGCCGAGCCTACGCGGCCCTTTTTGCCTTGGGCATCGACGGCGACGATTTCACCTCGTTCGGCAAGAATGCCTCGGCCGCGCTCTTCGTAGTTGATCCCCATGTAACGCTTGTTGGCATCGATGTCGGCTTGGTATCCCCCGACGACGAACTTGTCTTTGTCGAAGATCTTGCTTCGATACTGGATGCCGGAGTTGCCTCCCATGATTCGAAATTCGAGGGTCAGTTCAAAGTCCTTGACAGGTTTGTCGTAGACCAAGAAGGTGTTTTGTCCGATGGGAGCATCGGCTTTGTTTTCGCCGGTAATCGCTCCGTCTTGGACGCTCCAATTGGCCGACAAGCCGGACCAGCCCTGAAGGGACTTGCCATCGAACAAGCTGCTCGCGGCGGATTTGGCGGATTGGTCTTGCGCGTCGGCAGACTTTGTGCATGCTCCGAGCATCGCGAAGAATCCCAGGGAGCAGAGCCATAGCGACTTGAATGTGGACTTCATGAGCGGTCAATCTTTCGTAGGTGAGAGGGTGATTCGGACTTTGGTGGCCCGATCATCGGAAACGGTTAATACTTTAGCGGTTGCGCCGGGCAACTCAATAACGTCTCCGGCGACGAGCAATCTTTCGGCGTAATGGACCAGCAATCCTCCGACGGTATCGACGTCGGCTTCTTCGAATTTGATCCCGAGGCGATTTTCGACGACTTGGACCCCGGTCGAGCCTAAGACGATGTAGGAATCCGAGCCATCGGGGACAATTTCGGGTTCTTCGACGTCGAACTCATCGGCGACCTCGCCGATGATCTCCTCGAGAACGTTTTCGAGTGTCACGAGTCCTATGATCGTCCCGTATTCGTCGACGACGAAGGCCATGTGCTGATGGGTTCCTTGGAAATGCCTCAGCAACTTGCTGATGGGCATGTTCTCGGGGACCTTCTTCGGCGGGCGCATCAGGCTCGTCCACTGGAAGTCTGGCAGGACGCTCGCGACGGCAAGATCCTTCACGTGCAAGACACCTAGGATCGAATCGAGTGAGCCGTCGCAAATAGGGTACCGCGTGTGCTTGGTCCGCCGAATCATCCCCAATACCGAATCGAGCGGATCGTTGATATCGACAAAATCGATGTCTTTGCGGGCGACCATGATCCGACGGCAAACCATATCGTCGAACTCAAAGACTGCGTTGATCAAACTGTGTTCGCTGCGGGTCAGATTCCCGTGCACATGGGCTTCGCGGAGCAGTGCTCGGATTTCCTCTTCGGAGTAAGGGATCGCGCTTTTGGATTTCTCGTCGGCCCCGAGCATCCGCAGCAGCGCATCGGTCGAGACACTCAAAATGAACATGAGAGGATAGGTCAGAATATAAAAAATCTTCAGCGGCAAAGCGCAGGCCAGGAGCATCGGCTCGGGATTGCGGATCGCAAAAACCTTGGGCGCCTGCTCGCCGATGACCAAATGCAAAGCCGTCACGACCGTAAAGGAGATGGCAAACGAGACAGCATGCAAAAGGGGTTCGGAGTCCAGACCCACTCGCGACAGCAGCGGCTTGATCAGGTGGGCAACGGCCGGTTCTCCGATCGCCCCGAGAGCCAAACTGGCCATCGTGATCCCGAGTTGGCATGCAGATAAGGAGTGCTCGAGTCGCTGAGCAAGCCACTTGGCGGTTTTTGCAAACATCCGGCCTTGCAATACCAACTGCTCGATGCGGCTTATGCGAATTTTGACCAATGCAAATTCAGCGGCGACGAAAAATCCATTGACGAGGACCAGCACGAGGGCGGTAAGGATCCTGGAAAGATCCGAAAAATCAGGCATCGGTTTTGAAAAAATCTCCGCAGAGTAGAGAACTAACGAAAGGTCGAGCATTATACCGTACCGCAAGGCTCCTTTGGGGGGAATCCGAGAGGAATTCCCCCCGCTAAAGCCCCTTAGGGCTTGGCCAAAACCTCCGCGCGATAGTTTCTGGCGTTTTCGAGCAAATACTCCCAGTCCATCGCAGGCCCCGGGTCGGATTTGTTTCCTTGGACGTGGTAATGCCCCATAATTCCGCTAAATGATGCCCACTGCTCGTCGGTGAGGGTTTTTTCGATCCGTGTGCCGTCGGCTTGCCGAGGAACGTCCAAGCGGATCTGGGGAAAGATATCGGACAACGCAGCGGTGAGTTTGATCAACGCGGCATACTGCTCGCTGGTGTAGTCGTACTGTCGGTATGTCGTATCACCAAGTTTCCCTGTCAGCATCTCCGACCGCCGCGGTCGAAGCTTGCGATCGGCGAATCGATCAACCCCTCGGATCTTGGGCGGAAAAGTCAAAAACACTCCTTGGTCATCCCTGGCATACCACTGCGAAAACGGATCGGCTTGGTCCTTGTCCTGCTTCTGAGCTACCGGATATGCCCCTATATTGGCGATCTCGATTCCGATGCTTCGGTCATTGCTCTTCGTGGCGTGCCAAGCTCGCTCTTTTAAATCAAGCGTCTGGTAGATCGTACCGTCGGCATCGAGCATGAAGTGAACGCTCAGTCCACGGATGTCGTGCAAGATGAAAAAACATTGCGAGCTGGTTCCGCAGACATCGAAGTGCAAGACGAACTGATCGACTTTTTCTCGAAGCAGATCCAGGGTCCAGCCTCCGGAGCGAATTTGATCAAGCTGCTCAGGGGTGTACTCGGTCTGAGCTTTCGAGCCAAACCGCAACCCATAACGGTCCGGACTGCTCTCCTGGGGCTTGGTCACGAAGTTGATTTTTCCTGACTGCATTTCCTCGACGGTGCTCTTCCATTCGCGTTTCTCGAAGGGACTAAAGTGCCTAGTCGTTCGGTAGGCATCAAATCCGCCCGGATCGAGCCAAAGCTTTACGGGCGTTCCAATCCGATAGAGCTGGCCGCAAACCATGATCTCATCGCCATGCCGCTTTTGGAAACCGAGCCTGTGGGCCGACTCGCTCTGCTGCGCCTGGGTCGAAACTGCAAGACTGCATTGCAAAACCAAGCAACACGCGACGTAGATTCTCCAACCGTTCATTATTTGGATCTCCCGCAGAATTGGTGGGTTAAAAAAAGGTCTAAGAGCCGTCAGCTTTGGCGTTTTCCTCGATGCCGATCGGCATCGCCGCCGTTCCAACAGCCATCGAGTACGAGTACCGTCCGCCGCGGCGGACTGAGTACCGCTTCGCTGAGTACGAGTACGACGAAATCCGATGCGATCGATCCTGGGGGATCAACCAATTTCCCGTTGCGATTCCATTGGTTTCCTGAGCGAACCCAAGCCAAAACGGACCGGCAAATTCTACTGACGGGGCCATTACTTGAAGAGGGCCGCAGGATCGGTCCTCCAAAGCTTGCGGACGGCGAGCATGCCGCTGACGAGACTCATGACCAAGGTCAAGCAGCCGACGATGGCGATTCGATCGGTCTGTAGCCGCATGACCAACCCTGTCCAATCCGACAACCATTGGTACAAAAACCAACTGACGATGCAACCTGGGATGAACCCCGACATGCACAAATAAAAGGCTTGGGCCATGACGAATCGCAAAAAGTATCCCGGACCATAGCCCATGGCCTTGAGGGTCGCATACTCGGGCAAGTGGTCTTGGATGTCGGTAAAGAGGATCTGATAGCAGATGATCACTCCGATCAACATTCCCATAATCGTGCCGATCGAAAAGATGATTCCAATCGGAGTGCTTCGAGCCCAAAAACCGATCTCGCGATCGACCAGCTCGCGATGGGTCAGAACCTCAATGCCACTACCGAGCCTAGCTTGCAATCCGTCTTGGACCTCTCGCGCGTTGGCCCCAGGGGCGAGCCGAATGAGCCCTAGATCCACCGCTGCCAGCGGCGCTCGATTGCCGTTTCTGGTTGGAAAAAAACGCTCGGTACCCGCTTCGCTGACGATCAGCGTTCCATCGTAGACAAAGTCGGTACCGATCGTGACCCAATCGCGCAGAAATACGCTTTGGCCAGAAAGCTCTACACTTTGACTCCGGAGTTTCTCCAAGTCCTTCTTTTCAAAACCGTACGTCTCTTTGCTCCGCCGATCCACCAATGCCATCCTCGCATCGATCAATCCTTCGCAGCGGAGATTCATTTTTGGGTCGACAAAAGGTTTCGTATCGATCGGTACTCCGATCACGCGAATCGATCGGGACACATGGCCTTGGACTCGGGCGATGGCCAAGGATCGATCGATATACAAAGGGATCGCCTGCGATACTCCAGGGATTCCCTTGGCCCGATCGATCGCGCCATAATCGAAACGCTGTTCACTCGGGACGGTGTAGCGAGCCGGGCTCAAAATCACCAGGTCCGCATCGAGCAATCGCAACACTTCGACGGCACTGTCGAAGAGTCCGAAAAGAAATCCGATCTGCGTGAACATCAATACGACCGCAAAACCGATCCCAAGGGCGTTTAGCAACATCCTGCCAAGGTTCGAACGAACGTTGAGCCATGCCAAAGGGACCTGCATCGCTGTGAAACACCTCCCTTTAGAACAATGAAGCCGGTTCGGCTCTCCAGAGCCTCAACATCGCCATGATCCCCGACGCACTGCACATAAGGAACGCCAAGCCGAGCACACCCCAGAATCGCTCCCATGTCATCGCGGTCGGAATGCGCGAAAGTCCCGCTGTCAATTCGTAGAGGAGAAAACTGATCAGAGCAGCAGGCAAATAACTCAGGATCGCCAAGAGCCACGATTGGACCAAGACGATCCGAGCCAGTGCCCAATGCGAATATCCCATCGCCTTGAGCGTCGCGTATTCGGGCAAGCGATTCGATACATCGTTAGCCAAAATCATGTAAACGATCGCCGCTCCGATGATAAACGAGAGGACTACCCCCATCGTAAAGATCATCCCGATAGGTGTGTCCTGCAACCACCTTGCGCGCTCCCATCGAAGTTGCTCGGTCATCGTCAGGACTTCAATCTCCTGCAAACATCGCGGATCCCTTTGTCCAAGCCATGCGATCAACTCAGCCTTGGCTTGCTCGGGATCGACCCCCGCACGCAGACGGACCAACCCCAGGGATGCTCGTTGCCGTGTGTCGATCCCCGCGCGAAGCCCATAGCCTACGTCGCTCAGGAGAATCGCACCGTTGGTTGCAAGTCCCGTGCCAAGCTGAAAATGGCCAGCGATGTGCGAGAGGCGGTTCCCGACCTCCAACGGACTACCGATGTCTTTGTCCGAGAATCGCTTGCAGTCACCTGGCCCGTACTCGGCCCGCGTGGCCCGATCGACCAACAAGGCATCGGGATTCTTGAGCTTGCTCAACTGATCGTGGATCTCAGGGACATCAAGCACCGGGTGCTCGATCTCCATGGCCATCATCCCGACGGTCCGAAACGATCCGTCCGGTGGTGCTTGGGTGCACTGGGCAGGCCTGGGCGGATTTTGCCAACGCATGAGCATGATGAAAAAGGGATCGACGCGCTCGACCATCGGATGGCCTTGGACCATCCGCATCCAGCCGCGATCGAACGTGCGAGGCTCATAGAGGTGCACATAGTCAGGCGACCTGAGCACCAGATCCCCACGCAACTTGCCGTAGACAATGTTCGCGGTGTTGGCCACCGCACCCCTGAACCCTAGCTGCATGAAGATCAATAGCAAGGCAAAGGACACGCCAAGGATGCAGGCCAATGTTCGCGCCGGTTGGGAAAGCAGATTCAAAAGCGCAACGGGCGTACGCCTCGATGGATTAGGGAGTCGCATCGATGGTTCTGTAAACCCAATCCTTGACCGTTACCTTCGACTGAAAGACGCAGTAACCAAGCGGGCGTGAACGCATGACCTCGGCGCGTACCGAGAATTTGCGTTCCCCTCGGGGTACCTCGAGAATCTGCTCGTTATCGATCCAAACGGTGATGTTCTTGGCGTCAACCCGGACCTTGAATTCGTACCATTGGCCATTCTTGAAGTTCCGGTAACTGGCCGTCTCGTTTTCGCTCGCATCGTTTCCGTCGATGCTGCTGATCCCGACCAATCCACCACCCCAACCGCCGACAATCAGCGAGCAGTGCTCTTTGCCGACAGGAAAAGTGATACCGACAAAGAAGTCCGAGCCGTCGAGACGCTGGGCTTTCCATTGCATTTCAAAATTCTCAGTCGGGAAATCCTTGCCGAGCTTGTTGACGCCCGTCATGGGCTCGCCGGGCATGAGTACCAAAACGCCGTCTTTGATCTCCACGGCGCCCTCCCCACCAAAGTTCGTTTTCTCCCAACCCTCGAGCCCCGTTTCAGGCAAGACTTTCTTCCACTGGATTTTGGGGTCGGCCTTCGAAGTCTCCTTGGTCTCCTGAGCGATCGAAACCCCGTGGGAAGCCAAGATCAAGCAAGCGGAGCCGACTAAGGCCAAGCGGCTCATCAGGCGTCCGCCTGTCCGAAGGGAACCGATCAGGCCAGAGCTAGAAAGAAGGTTCATGAATCGCATAGGAAAGAGCTAGTGCTAGGGTATAGGGTTGAGGGCAACAGAGTCCTAATACGGACAACGCAAAGATGCGATTATACACCAAAAGTTCCAGGCTCCGGTTGTTGCTCCTGACGCGGCTGCGAAGAAGAAAAAAACGCGGGAAGAAAAAAACGCAAAGGTGCAAAGGCGCGAAGGCGCAAAGAAGAAAGAAGAAAGAAGAAAGAAGAAAGTAGGAAGTAGGAAGTAGGAAGTAGGAAGTAGGAAGTAGGAAGAGAGAATCAAGAAGGAAAAGAGAGGTCCGTCTCCCATCCAAGTTCTCCTTCTTGTTTCTATTCTTGTTTCTGTTCTTTCCTTTGCGGCTTTGCGTCTTTGCACCTTTGCGTTAAATTCCGTTTGATTCTTAGCGTTTTCAGCGCTACATCGGCCGGGTTGCTTTCGTATCTCCCGTCGGTCCGAGCACGATGCGGAACAACCCGGTCGGAAGCTTCAGCTCCGGCTTGGATACCGAGTCGCTCGCAGGGGCGATCGCTTTGGGTTCGAAGCCCACGGTCACGGCCTGCCGCTGTTCGGGCTTGAGCTCCATGTAGATCCCATCCTTTTTGTTGTATTCGCTTTGGGATTCAAAATACATCTGCGTGACCAATTCGGGACGTTTCGGAGCGATCACTCGGTAGTGGATATGAGGCGTACGGCCAGGGTACTTGCCAGGGTGGATCGTGCGGAACGCAAAAGCACCGTCGGCACCGGTGAGCATTTTAGCCCAGTACTGAAAATTCGGATCGGCTGGACGATCGTTGCGATCTTGAGGGTGATTGTAGCGCCCGCTAGCACAAGCTTGCCAAACCTCGACGACGACTTGGTCCAGCGGTCGGTCGTCCATGTCCAGGACCAAGCCTTGGACGACGATCTGCTCGCCATCGGCCACCGGGGACTGCTCATCGAGTCGAGTCAGGTCGGCATCGAAGTGCTTTTGCTTGTCGATGTCCGGGATGGGATAAAAGGGGCCTTTGGTGGCCGAGGCTGTCGGGGGAGCCCAGGAGAATCCTCGTTGGCCCAGTCCCATAGCAAAGCCACTTGCGATTGCGGCATTGGTTAAAAAACGTCGACGATTGTTGGACGACTGCATCGCTTCGATCCCTGTGTTAGTACCGTATTTTTACCGATCGGGTCTGCCCGATCCACTTACGATTGTATCAATTATTTGGTTTAGTGCAGAAATCCCGTTCGCGGATTGACTTTACCACTTACCCGCATTGCATTTGCGGCAAAGTATTTCCGATACTGATAAGGGCCCGATTCGGCTATCCGATACCTCAAAGTTGCGAAACAGCCCGAACAAGCGAACCTACGGCTACGAGGCAGCAGACCGAAAGACATCCTGATTATGTCGACGACTTTGGACCATCGTCCACCCACGCGGCAGACCGATTGCCCTGCGGTTTTTCCAATACTTGAGATCCACTCAACGAAGTCTCCATCGAACACTGTGTCCCCATCGAAAACCGGACGAGTCGCTTGGACTCGCCCCTATGCTTGGTCGACCATTATCCCCTCGGTCCGCCGGCAGGAATCGATCGAAGGTGCTTTGATCGGCTGCGCGATCGGTGAATCGATCGGGGGGCTAGGGCGATCGAAACAAGCTCGCCTGAGGTCCGAACTGTGCTCTAAGCCTCCAGGGGAGATCGATCCAGGAGTACTCGTCGCTTCGCATCGTACCGAGGGATTGTTGGTGAGTGTCCAAGCCGTCTTGCTCTCGCAAGCGATGTCCGAGAATTTTCAATCGCATCTTTCCGAACGGCTCGCTTGGTACCAACGCCTCCAACCGACGGCCTATCTTGGAGGTCTGGTCAATTCACTGCTAGGTCGGTCCCAATCGACGGCCAAGCTCGGCGATGATCCGCTAGTCCGAGCCCTTGCTCTGAGCGTTCTGATGCAAGGCCACCACGACGGGGCTTTGAGTTGGGTCCAGGACTCGACTGAATTGACCTTCGGTAACCGTTGGGTGACCCAAGCGAGTTTTCTGATCGCCACGGCAGCCCAAGTCGCTCAGTTTCATCGCACGGCACATCAGATCAGTACCTCTAGCATGCTGAAAGACTTACGCTCTGCGACCGGTTCTCAGGAGATCCGGCAGAGGCTCGATGCCTTGATAGAGGCCCTTGAGGCAGGTGAAACGGCCGTCTCAGCAAGCCGTATTCTTGGGTCTAAGGAAAATCGCTGGCAGGACCATTTGGTCGACAACGCACTGCTTGCGATCTACACCTTTGCGCGACATCCAGATGCCATCGACAAAGGCCTTGCTGAACTTTTGGAACTGCGTGGAAATCTGCGGGGCGTCCTCTCGCTCTATGCAGGACTGGCGACGGTCCAGTCGGGAGTCCAAGGCCTGCCGGGCCTTTGGCCTGATCGATTATCTCTCTATCCCTACTCGTCGGCCTGGGTGCAGCAGTACATCGACCGCTGCGTCGAGTGGCCTCATGGCCCCGAGGATATCCAAGCGACGCGGTGCTTGCCCTCGCACCCCGTCGGGCAATTCGTCCGCAACCTTTGCCGCGGATTTGCCTGATCAAGACGGATCCACCGTCTGGCGACAGGGCCGAATCGTAGCCATCCGCTGCCAAGCGGTGGTGGGGGTGCGAGGAAGGCTTCCACCGTCTGGCGACAGGTGGCTACGGGGACAGGTGGCCCCGGCGAAGGACGGATCGGACCGATAGGGTATAATCCGCAGGGTCGTCCCTCCCCTTTGAGTCCATTTGGAGTTTGGTATCAACGATGCGATCGAAAGAATTTTGCGTTTGGCTGGCGTTGCTATTGGTCTGCGGAAAGATCTCACTGGCTCAGGAAAATCCCAGCCAGGAGGATCCTGCCCGGAGCGTTCAAGCCGGTGTGCCTGTAGGGAAAATCACCCGAGGCGAATTCAACGATAGCAAGATCTATCCGGGAACCAAACGGGCTTACAGTGTCTATGTTCCTGCTCAGTACAACCCCGAGCAGCCTGCAAGCTTGATGGTCTTCATGGACGGCTCAGGCTACGCGCAGCCCGACGGTGCTTTTCGCGCACCGACGGTTCTCGATAACCTGATCCATCAAAAACAAATGCCCGTCACGGTGGCGGTCTTTGTCAATCCAGGAACCATTGCCGCTAACAAACCCAACACCTCGGATCGTAGCAACCGGTCGTTCGAGTACGACTCGCTAGGAGACCGTTATTCGAAATTTCTGATCGAGGAGTTCTTGCCCGTGGCGATCAAGGATTTGAACATCTCAACGGACCCGGCCGATCGTGCCGTGTGCGGGATTTCATCGAGTGGAATCTGCGCCTTTAGCGTGGCTTGGGAACGCCCGGATCAGTTTGGAAAGGTCCTAAGCCATATCGGTAGTTTCACCAACATCCGTGGCGGATGGGCTTATCCAGGCCTGATTCGCAAGACCAAGCAATCGCCCAAAGCGATCAAAGTCTATCTGCAAGAAGGGGAGCAGGACCTGGATAATTTGCACGGCAATTGGCCTTTGGGCAACCGCGACATGGCTGCCGCCTTGCAGTTCGCAGGATACAACTACCGCTTGGTCATGACCCAAGGTGGCCACAGCGGTCAATTCGGTGGTCTGGAGTTACCCGCTGCGCTGCGTTGGCTTTGGGCCAAGGATTCCGAGTCGACCCATATTCCGATCATCGAGACCAAGCCCAAGTGGGAACCGCATCCCGATGCGATCGCTCGGGAGGATGTGCCGCGGGGCAAGGTCGAGAAAATGGATGCTTGGGAATCGAGCATCTTCCCAAACACCACGCGTGATTGGTGGGTGTATGTACCGGCCCAGTACGACGGCAGTGAGCCTGCCGCGTTGATGGTCTTCCAGGATGGCGAGCGGATGCAGAACGTCAACGGACGCTGGCGAGTGCCGACGGTTTTCGACAACCTCATCGCTCGCGGGGATATGCCTCCGACGATCGCAGTGTTTCTCAATCCAGGCCACGACAAATCGCAACCGCTCAAGGATGGTCGATTTTCGAATCGAAGTTACGAGTACGACAGCCTCGGAGACCGTTACGCAAAGTTTCTGCTCGAAGAGATCCTGCCCGAGGTCCGCAAGCGATACCGGATCAGCGATGATCCGAACCTCAGAGCTATCGGTGGTTCGAGCTCAGGGGCCATCTGTGCCTTTACGGTCGCTTGGGAACGCACGGAGAGTTTCCGCAAGGTTTACTCGACGGTCGGCAGTTTCACGAATTTGCGAGGGGGTAATGTCTACCCGTCTTGGGTGCGCAAGACCGAGCCGAAGCCGATCCGAGTTGCCATGTCCGATACCAGCGGAGATATCGATAACCCGTTTGGTTCGTGGCCTTGGTCGAACCAACTCATGGCATCTTCATTGAAGTACATGGGATACGATGTGCGGTTCGACTGGACCGAAGGTTATGCGCACAACGATGAGTATGGAAGTTCGCTGTTTCCCGATGCGATGAAGTGGCTCTGGCGAAAAGAAGTCCACACACCGGTGCTCGATACCCGAGGGGATCTAGGAGGGGATTTGACCCTGCTGAATCTACTGATCCCCGGTGAGACTTGGAAAGTCGTTGCCGACAATCTAGGGTTCGCCGACGCCTTGTGCAGCGATACCCAAGGGAACTTTTACTTCTGCGACATGAAAGCTCCAGCCATCTATAAAGTCAACGCCGTCGATGGGAGCAAGACCGAGCTTTGCAAAGAATCCGTAAGCGGATTGGAGTTCTCTCCCGATGGTAAGCGATTGATCGGTTGCCAGGGATCCAAAAACCGCATCATCTCGATCGACCTTGCAACCATGCAGGTGACAAGCCTAGCCGAAGGAGTCAAACCCAACGACTTGGCAGTCAGCAGCGAAGGTCATATTCTGTATACCGATACCGGAGCCCAGCAAGTCGTTCGGGTCGACCCGACGACAGGCAAGACCACTGTTGTCGATACCGGGATCAGCAAGCCCAATGGGATTGCGCTCTCGGGGGACGGAGGGACCTTGGCTGTCTCCGATTACGGTGGTGATGCGACCTGGATGTTTCGTATCAACGCCGCAGGTGAGCTCGATGCCAAGATGCCTGTCATGCCCATGCGATTGCCGATCGACCCGAAAGGTGATTTCAAGTTCAATGAACCACCCCCGTATGTTGCGGCATCCAAGGGAGATGGAATGGCCGTCGATAAGAAGGGGCGATATTACGTAACGAGCGAACTGGGAGTCCAAATCTTCGATCCTACGGGCAGGCCCTGCGGAGTGCTTCCGAAGCCCAACCAAGACCAGCCCATCACGACTTGCATTCTGGCCGGTCCAAAGCATAGCACGCTGATCATTGCCAACGGAACCACCGTTTACAGCCGAGAGCTAAAGGTCGAGTGATGCGCAAGTTCCTTTTTACAATCTGTATTGTCGCCGTAGCTTTTCTAGAATTCACAGGGAACGTGAGCGAAATCTGCGCTCAGGAGCGACCCAACGTTCTTTTCATCCTGACCGACGATCAGCGATGGGATGCTTTGAGCATCGCTGGCCATCCGCACCTAAAGACACCCAATATCGATAGGATTGGTCGCCAGGGTGTCTACTTCCGTAACGCTTTTTGCACCACTTCGCTATGTTCTCCGAGCCGCGCCAGCATCCTCAGTGGTTTGTACGCACACAAACACGGAGTGACAAACAATTTTACGGAATATCCTACTGATTTGAAAAGCTTCCCGATGGTCTTGCAGTCGTCGGGTTACCATACCGCTTACATTGGCAAGTGGCACATGGGTGAAGAGAATGACGAACCAAGACCGGGTTTTGACTGGTTTGTCACACACAAAGGGCAGGGGAAGTACTTCGATACTGAATTCAACTTTCACGGCAAAGAGCGGAAAGTCATTTCGGGTTATTACACCCATACAGTGACTCAAATGGCCAAAGATTGGCTCAATCGCCCCAAGGAGAATCGGCCTTGGTGCTTGATGATTGGGCATAAAGCGCCACATAGCTTTTACTATCCTGAGTCAAAATATCAGAAAGCGTTTGATCATGTACAAGTAACTTATCCCAGCTCTGCTTCGGACCAGGAGCTTCTCGATAAGCCCCAGTGGATACGCCAACGTCGCAATACATGGCATGGCATCTATGGACCCTTGTTTGATTGGCGAAAGAAATTCCCCGATGAGTCCGCCCAAGGAGTCAAGGATTTTGAGGCCATGACCAGAGCCTATTGGGGAACAATACCCTCGGTTGACGATAGCGTCGGAGAACTGCTTGGATTGCTCGAACAACGCGGAGAACTTGACCGAACCATCGTTGTTTATATGAGTGACAACGGGATTCTCAATGGTGAGCACGGCATGGTCGACAAACGCACAGCGCACGAACCGAGCATTCGGATCGTCCAATTGGTGCGTTATCCCGGCTTAGTATCCGAAACGCAACCCAAAGTGATCGATGAACCGGTTTTGACGGTCGACCTTGCACCCTCGATTTTAGAGCTCTGCGGCGCTGGCTCACTAGAGACTATCGACGGTAGATCGTGGAAGAAACTGGTACAAGGGTGCGAGGACCGTTGGCGAAAGAGCTTTTTATATCACTACAACTACGAGAAGCAGTTTCCTTACACTCCGAACGTCCGTTGCGTGCGGACCCGAGAGTGGAAATACAGCAGATCGCCCCATGGTGATCAGGGGGCCGACCGCCACATGGCAGAATTGTACCACATTTCTGAGGACCCCTTAGAGCGACGAAACCTCATCGCCGACCCTGAATATGCCAAGGTTTTAGCCTTGATGGAACAGGAGTTGATTCTCGCTATGGCGGCCGTAGGTCTCGATCAGACGAACGACATTATGCCCATCGATGAGGGGATCAAAGAGGCGCTTCCGGATCAGAAAGTTCGTTGATCTGCTACGCAAAGTTCTTTACGGTGATCCGTTTTTCCTAGGCAACGTTCCGTTGATTGCCCAAGGCCGCATCGAAAGCTAGAATCGGGCGTCTTCAATTTTTTGCCACCAACGTTAGAGCACCAACGCTAGAGGATACCGGATCGAATGACTAGAAACACCCTTGGGGAAGCCCGAACCAAGATCGTTGCAACCGTAGGCCCGGCCTGCGAGGACGAGGAGATTCTCACCGAGCTAGTGCAACATGGAGTCGATGTGTTTCGCATCAATGCGGCCCATGGCAAGACGGCTGACTTTGAAAGGATTCTCAAGAAAATCAAATCGGTACGGATCAAGACCGGTTTTCCCGTCGCGGTGCTCTTGGATTTAGCAGGTCCAAAAATCCGACTCGGGCAATTGGTCCAGGACCCCTTGGAAGTCCAGATTGGGCAGGAACTCTCGTTCGTCCGCGGCGAGAATGCCAGCCAACCCGACGAGTTGACGAGCAACTATTCGAAACTCATCGATGAGGTCAACATAGGCGATCGGGTCATGCTCGCCGACGGCACCATCTCGCTCGATGTGATCGACAAGTCCCAAGATCGTTTGCGATGCGTCGTAGCCGTGCGAGGGACGATCCGATCCAGGCAGGGAATCAACCTGCCTGGCGTATCCTTGTCCGTCTCCTCGATGCGTCCCGAGGATGTCGAGAACGCCCTGTGGGCCGCTCGCAATGAAATCGATTTCATCAGCTTGTCGTTCGCAAGATCCGCCCAGGATGTCGCATCGTTGAAGAACCTTTTGGCATCGATGGATGCCCATGCGTTGGTGATTGCCAAGATCGAAAAACGCGAAGCCTTGGAATGCCTCGAGGAGATCGTCGATGCGGCCGATGGGGTGATGGTCGCCCGGGGTGATCTAGGTGTCGAAATCGATGTGGCCGAGACACCGGTAGCCCAGAAACGGATCATCCAGGTCTGCAAGGAGAAAATGAAGCCGGTTATCGTCGCTACCCAGATGCTCGAGAGCATGCATCACAATCGACGACCGACCCGAGCCGAAGCCAGCGACGTGGCCAACGCGATCCTCGACGGCGCTGATGCTTGTATGCTCAGCGGCGAGACGGCCATCGGCGACCATCCTGTCGTCGTCGTCGAGATGATGAATCGGATCATGCTGAGCACCGAAACGATGCTCAAAAATGTCAGTGGGGATTCCAAACCGAGGCTTTCGACCCACGTCCACCCGATCACCGCAGCCGTGACCCACAATGCTGCGAACATCGCAGAATCCATCCAAGCAAAACTCGTCGTCGTGGCTACCCGGACAGGCGGAACGGCTTGGGTCAAAGCCAAACAACGCAACTACATCCCGACGTTGGGGGTAAGCGACTCGGAGGCTACTCTGAGGCGGATGTGCTTGTTCTGGGGAATCATGCCACACCAAGTCGCCCAGCTCGACAGCCCTGAATCGTTGGTCGCCGATGTGACCAAGTGGGGGAAATCGACCGGGGTGCTCACGGCCGGCGACAGGGTGGTCTTTGTCACGGGAACGGGGTTGCTCAACCAAACCCACAATCTGATCTTCGTCAATGAAGTTACCAAAAACGAAGTGCCCAAAAACGAAGTGCCCAAAAATGAACGGACCGGGCAATAAGACTTCTCCAAAAGACTTCTCGGATTATTTAGACAAGTATTTCTCCCTGGCAGCGAATAGAATAGGAGTATGACCAAGCCAACTCGCCTGTCGTTCGTCTCCGCATTGCGTCTGCCACTGTTGTTCGCGGCTGTGCTCCTCGTTCCGGGGATCGGCCCTTGGGTCTTTGGGGTGCCCTCTGCGCTGGGCGACACTGAAACCCAAAAGCAATCCGAGGAAAAGGGGGCGGAATCTCCCCCAGAAAAGCCGCAGGACCAAGAGCCTCAAGTGGCCCGAGGAGCGACCTTGATCCGCGTTCCCTTGCCCCTGTCATCCGATGCCGATACCAGGATCCTCGCGTCGCTCGAATCGGTTGCGATGCGAAGCGATGCAAACCAGCGACCGGTGGTGATTCTGGAGTTTGTCCCAGCCTCAGTCCCCTCGGGGCCCGCCGCAGCCGATGCGAATGGAGCGCTCGAGCCTGTGGGTGAGTCCAAGAGCATCGGCCAGGGGACCTCGTTTGAAAAAGCGCTTTCGGTGTCGCGTTGGCTCAGTGGGCCGAAAGGGAATCGGGTCAAGAGTGTTGGGTACATCGCATCGAATCTCCGTGGACATGCCGTTTTGATCGCCCTTGCTTGCGAAGAGCTCGTGATGTTACCGGACTCGGAGATCGGGAAATCTGGAATCGATGAAACCCAAGTTGAGCCGACGCTCGAGCAAGCCTATTTGGACATCGCCGCTCGGCGGGGCATGTTCCCTGCATCGGCCATCCGATCGATGCTTGACCCAAGCCAATCGCTCGTGCAATTGGATCTCGAAGGAGGCGGGGTCGAGTACACGACCCTTCCAGAGCTCGAATCGAAACCTCGCGAGCAAGGTGCATGGCGGGAACGGCAGTTGGTCCCTGCAAACCAAATGGCTTCGTTCAACGGCCAAGAGTTGCGTCAGAGGCGATGGATCTCAAGTCTAGTCAACCAACGCGAACTTTTGCCTGTGGCTCTGAAGCTCACCGGCCCGATCCAGCAGAAGCCTTTGTTTTCGCTTCCTCGCAAGCCGGTGCATTTGAAACTCAGTGGGGTCCTGCATCGACGAGTGGTCAACCGTACGCTGCGAGCGATCGACGATGCGGTCAACAATCAAAAAGCCGACTTGGTCCTGATCCAGCTCGATAGCCCTGGCGGAAACCTGGACGACTCGATCCGACTGGCTTATCGGCTCGCCGAAATCCCGTCGGACAAAGCGGAGGTCATCGTCTATGTCAGCAAGCATGCGCGCGGCGATGCGGCGCTGATCGCCCTGGCCGCCGATGCGATCTACATGGCTCCCGACGCGGTCCTGGGGACTGGGGGCGAGGCGAGTATCAACGCTGCGGAAATCGAGAAACGCAAAACCAATTTTCTTGAGCTCGCGCAGCGAAAATCCCGAGCAGCCGGAGACCTCGTCGGCTTAGTACACCCCGATGCGATTGTCCATGATTTTCTCGCCGCCGACGGGCGTCGAATGCGAACGGTTCCCACCTGGGTGATCGACGACCCCCAAAACCCCTTGTGGACCAAAGGCCAAGCGGTCGACTATAGCAAAGGCATCGAGACCGATCGAGCGATTGCGATGGGGCTCGCCTCGGGTCGCGCCAACGATCTCGAAAGCGTCGCAAAGCTCTTTGGAGTCGATGAATTGCCCGTCGACAAGCAGACGAGTCGGATCGATCAGGCCATCGAGTGGCTCGCCTCGCAACGCTGGCTCGCCTATGTCTGTTTCCTCGTAGGCCTTATTTGCCTCAGCGCCGAACTCAGCACGCCCGGAGTCGGCGTCCCGGGCCTGATCGCAGTGGTCTGCTTCCTGATCTTCTTCTGGATGAACTTATTCCAAGGCACCATCGAGTGGCTGGAGATCCTCTTGATCGTCGCAGGCATCGGGTGTCTGCTGACCGAGATTTTCCTGCTTCCCGGGTTTGGTATTTTTGGTTTTGCAGGATTGGTCATGCTCGCCGCGGGTCTGCTGCTAGCTGGCCAATCGTTTACCATCCCGACGAATCGATATCAATTGGAGAAAGTCGTCCAAGGGCTCGGACAAATGGGACTCGGTATGATCGTTCTCCTGGGCGCCTTGGTGGTCTTCCACAAGCAGTTGGCAAAATTGCCCATGGTCCGTTGGTTCGCCCTCGATCAGCCCCTTTCGGATAAATTCGTCGTGGCGATGGAACGCCTCGATGAGGATCGGCAGATGCTCAAGGGCCGTTTTGGAACCACCATGACCCGGTGCAACCCCCACGGCAAAGCGCTTTTGGGTGACATGGTCGTCGATGTGGTCTCCAAGTCCGGTTGGATCGATGAAGATATCCCTATCGAAGTCGTCGATATCAAAGAGAATCAGGTCATGGTCCGTCGCCGAACGATCTAGGCTCCGAGCTTAGTGTATCCCCTCGGGACTTTGCCTTTTTCGAATCGGACGATATGGCACTTGGGCGACAATTGGTACGATACTTCTTGAACCTACCACTACCTTCGGATGAGGCCGCAGGCCCTAGATTGCTAACCCGACGATGAATGCTCAATTCCTAGACTTTCTCGCCAATGCCAACGAGTCGATGCGGCAAGCGGGAACCTTTAAAAAAGAACGGGTCATCGACTCGGCACAAGGGACCTTGGTCACGTTGGCCGATGGCAAGCAGTATCTGAACCTCTGCGCCAACAACTACCTTGGGCTAGCCCAACATCCATCGGTCGGGCAAGCCGCCGACGAGGCCTTAGCCCGATGGGGATACGGGATGGCTTCGGTACGTTTTATCTGCGGTACGCAAACCATCCACAAGCAGCTTGAAAAACAGCTCAGCGATTTTCTCGGATTCGAAGATACGATCCTCTACAACTCCTGCTGGGATGCCAACGGTGGGCTTTTCGAGACGATCCTTGGGCCCGAGGATGCGATCATCTCCGACGAGCTCAACCACGCGAGCATCATCGACGGAGTAAGGCTCTGCAAGGCGCAGCGTTTTCGCTACAAGAACAATTCGATCGAAGACTTGAAGTCCAAACTTCAGGAAGCAAAGTCCGCCCGATTTCGTTTGATCGCCACCGACGGGGTTTTCTCCATGGACGGCAGTATCGCGGATCTTGCGTCGGTTTGCCAACTGGCCGACGAGTACGACGCGATGGTGATGGTCGATGACTCGCATGCCGTGGGTTTTGTCGGACCCAAAGGCAGAGGTTCGCATGAGCACTGCGGGGTGATGGACCGCATCGACATCATGACAGGAACCCTCGGCAAAGCCTTGGGAGGAGCCAGCGGGGGCTACACCTCGGGAAATGCCCAAATGGTCGAATTGCTCCGTCAGCGCTCTCGCACCTACCTTTTCTCCAACACCATTGCCCCTCCGGTCGTCGCCGGCGCGATCCGCGCGTTGGAGCTTCTTCAGGAATCGACCGAACTGAGGGACCGATTGGAATCCAACACCCAGTTTTTCCGAACTGAAATGCAACGTCGTGGACTCAATATCCTGCCAGGTGTCCATCCCATCGTCCCGGTCATGATCGGCGATGCCGCCTTGGCCGGCAAAGTGGCGCAATCGATGTTGTCCGAAGGCATCTACGTCATCGGATTCTCTTATCCGGTCGTTCCCCAAGGCAAGGCGCGGATCCGCACCCAAGTCTCCGCAGCCCATAGCACCGACCAACTCGCCCATGCAGCGGCCGCCTTCGAACGATCCATCCAATCGGCTTAGCCTAATCAGGTGCGACATGGATTCCGAACAATGGAAACTCGCTAGCTTGCAAACCCTTGAGTATCTCCAAAGGCTCGGGGTCAAGCACCTACCTAAGCCCAACGCGAAACTTTCTGAGATCCTTGTCGATTGGGTCGATGTGTCCTCCAAAGGATCCAGCGGAACGTCGATAGCCAGTTCTCGAACGCAGTTGCCATCGCCCGAGCCTAGGCAACCGACATCGCCCGAGCCTAGGCAACCGGCATCGCAAGTGCCGAAGAAGCCAGCTCAGGTTCAGGCTCAGGCTCCGTCGCCAAGTGCAATCGAGCCGGCATCGCGAAGCGTAGCTAAGCCTTCCTGGCCACCGGTCGAATCGCCTTGGATGACCCCAGTCCGCAGCGCCCAAGATCGCTCCGAGGCGTTGGGTCAGTTGAAGCTCAAGGTCGAGGAGTGCCGATTGTGCAAAGATATTGTCTGCCATCGTCGCCAAACGGTCTTTGGGGTAGGGCCTGTGACGACCCGCTTTGTGATGATCGGCGATGCACCCGGTCCGGAGGAGGACCGGCTCGGGGAACCTTTCGTAGGGGCCTCGGGAGAATTGTTCGATAAGATCTTGCGGGCGACGGGAATACCGAGAGATCAGGTGTACATCCTCAACACGCTCAAGTGTCGGCCACCGAACAACCGGGTCCCGAGCGACATCGAGTTAGACAACTGTCGTCCGTTCATCGAAGCGCAGCTAGAGATCCTTCAGCCCGAGTACATCATCTGTTGGGGAGCCACAGCCGTTCGTGCGGTCCTTCAGACCACCGAGTCGATCGGTCGATTGCGAGGCCGTTTTCACTGTTATAAAAAGGCCAAGGTGTTGGTCACTTACCATCCCACCTACTTGGAAAGAGCCCCCGAGGCCAAGAAGTTGACCTGGGAGGACATGCAGATGCTTATGCGCGAACTCGGGACGCTAAAAGCTTGAGTCTCTCGACGCAGTTGGCTTGGGGGAATAGCAGCATCGAATACTCGCGCGAGAAGAGACCCTGCGATCCATTGGCTCGCCGCAGGGTGGCTTGGTAAAGGGCTTGATGCTCCTGAAAGATCGGTTCGATCGACTGACGAATGCGCGCCTTTAACTCGACCATGCGTCGATGCCAAGTTCGCTTGAATCCCTTGGGTGGGATAGCCGCGAGCAACGCAGCGTGCTCTTGGGCCAAGCTTTCGGCATACGGATCCTCTGAAGCCAAAAAGGATTCCGGCGAGGACCTCAATCGGCGGGCTTGATCGCTCAGGTTGGCCACGAGCGCATCGAGCTGCTCGACCGATCGTCGCACTGGCTCTGGCAGCGGCAGATGGAGCGTCGCAGTTGCGATCGCATAGGCGGGAGGTTCGATTCGAAGGAAGTCTTGAATGATCTGGTCGGTCAAGCGGTCGTAGATTCCCCCTCCGATTCCGTGGACGAAGCCATCGGCCAGGAAGCATCTGAGGAACAGCGTGGTCATCAGCGCGCGTGGCCGAAGGCAAATTTCTCCGGGGGCGGTCTGTTCGATGATCGATTTCAAGGAGCCTGCCAGCGAGGCGACTCGGATCGTCCAAGCAAACTCTCCTGGGCGCGCCCCGGAGGCCAGTTCCCATTCGGTTGCCTGCGAGCGAACCCACATCCGATTCCGTCCTGCATCGCTCGATTGGTACAACCAGAATGGGAGTTCGATCCAATCGCCGAACCTGCCCAGGGCCGCGACGGGTTGTCCTGGATTGGTGATCTGCTCTCGTGCACGGTAGTCGTCGAGGGCATCGTTGTAGGTTTTGTTCAACGCATCGGCGTGAGCTAAGCAATGCTCGACGAAATCGAACCAGGCTTCCGTTTGGCAAATCCGGCTCATGGGGATATCGATATTCTCAAGCCCATTTTGAGCCTCGATTCGATGGCGGGCTTGGGACAAGGCGATCGCCGCGTCGCACGACTCGTCTAGGCTCTCGACGATTTCGAAGTAGCGTCTTGCAAGTGGGGTCGGTAGTCCTAGCGACTCAGCAGCATGTTCTATTTGGCGAACAAACGTTTCTATGCGATCGAGTGCGATGCGGTGTTGATGCCAGGGCTTTGGTGTAGAGTTTTTGGATCCGGACTTTTGGAGTGGAAGTTCGCAGGGGCTGAAGACTAGGTGTTGGGAATCCGGAGCGGGCCGGTGAGGGATCTTGATCGAGAGCGATTTGGGCAGGTCATGATCGATGATCACATGGAGTCCGATCGCTCGGGAGCCTTGCGATTGGAGTTCTTTGGCTGTCGCATCGATTAGAAAGTTCTTGTACCAGACACCTGGATGGAACGGTTCGGGTTGGTGCCCTCCGACGATCCAATGGATGGGATCTTCGGTTTGCGAATCGGTTGATTGGCCTTTGGGGGGATCGTCTAATTGGGGGTCCGCCAACTGGAGGTTTGTTAGGGGCTGGCCGGCTAGGGGTGGGAGAGCGAGGGGATGATCAGGCAGGTAGGTGCGCAGATAGAGAGAGGCGACGGCGGCGACTTCCGCGCGCGTTCGACTGCGGAGCTGGAGGATCCAGGAAGGGTTCTGGATCGATGAGGCTTGGCGGTGATTGGCCTGCACCTGAGCGACGAGGCGATGGTGCTCCGGGACGCACAGATCTTGGTTGTCGCTTCGAGGCGCTCGGATCGGGGTTGAGGGGGGCTCAGTCAGGCGGGAGGCCGCCGCGACCGGATGGGTCACGAGCAGCACTCGATACCGCAGCCAGCGGGAAAGAGAGCTGGCAGTTTCAGGCCGCGGGCTTGCATGGCCTGGATGCTTTCGTCGATGATGGAGTTGTAGTGTTTGAGGCGGACTCCACCGTCGTCTAGGGCACCGCCGAAGGAGCGGGCAAGATCCAGGTAGATCAGAGGTACTGGGATTTCCTTGATGCTCAGTCCGAGCATGGCGGCTTGGGCCCAGAGTTCCAGGGGCATTGCATACCCATCGACGGTGATTCGCAATTGTTCGAGTGCGGAGACTCGGTAGGCTTTGAAGCCGCAGAAGGCATCGGTCAGATTCCAGCCGAAGAGGTCGTTGATCCGTTTGGTGATGGTGCGGTTGATGTAGAGCCGTTCTGGGGGAGGTGGTAGCGAATCCCCTTCGTGGGCTTGTAGGTACCTTGATCCCGAAACGATGTCGTATTTTTTGCAAGCTTCTACGAAGGACGGGATACGCTGAGGTTGGTGTTGTCCGTCGCAATCGAGCGTTACGAGGAATTCGTAGCCTTCTTCGATGGCGTAGTTGAAAGCGGTTTTTAGGGCCGCGCCGTAGCCTCGGTTTTTTGGGTGGTGGACGACGGCGATATCGTGGCGTTTTTTGAGAAGTTCGGTTGTCCCGTCTTTGGACCCGTCATCGACGGCCAGAACGTCCGTCGCGTAGCGGAGCACTTCATCGAGCACGCCGTCGACGTGTTTGACTTCGTTGTAAACCGGGATTGCGGCGAGCCATCGAGACATAGTTGAAACCGATCCAGAGGAGAAATGGAATTCCGGTGCATTGTAGATGCCCGGAAACCCGGGTCAACAATTCGCCTGCCGGATCTGGCAGAACGCTCATCGAGAGGGTCTTGTCGCTCCGATTGCAGGGAGTAGGTGGCTAGGCCCCAGGCACGCGTCGGCTTCACCGATCCCGGGGGCTACTTTGAGATGGTGGTTTAGGTAAGGGTGATCGATCGAAGCGATTTTTTCGAGTTTGGGTAGTTTGAGCCATTGGACGCTTCCGTCGTTGTACAGGACGTTGAGTCCTCGGATTCCGTGGAGTTCGAAGTCCTCGTCGTTGGGTTCTGTGTGGAGTTCGGCGGGCCAACGGTCCCCGATCCAGGCGACCCGGGCGGAGGATTCGAGCGAGGGGGCTTGGTATTTGTCCTCGACGATCGAACCCATGTGGTAAGAGTAATCGCCCCCGGCGAGCATTCGCCAAACATAACGCTTGGATTCAGGGGCTTGGAGGTATTGCTGCGAGGTTGGGATATTGGCGAGCCAAGGGGAGGAGGGTTCGCCGGGGCATTGGAGCCATCGCTTGGTGTCGAGCAATTCTTTGTCCTGCAGTCGGATTGCGTAGACACCTGCAAACGACAAAGGGCCTTGGGGTTCGATTGCAGGGAGGCGGTGGGTGGGTTGGAATTGGGCAAAGGAGATCAGGGCGGAACCAAGATGCCGAAGGTTTTCGGCGCATTCATGTTGCCGTGCCGATTCTCGCCAGCGGAGGATTCCAGGGAGCAGAAACGAAAGTACGATGATGCCTGCGACCAGAGCGACGAGGCTATCGAGCCACGCGACGCGGGTGCTTTGGGACTCGGCGGAGTGGAACTGCTGGGATAGAGCAAATGCTCGCGTCGGGGATGGGCTGTTGGACTGTTGTTCGATTGCCCAGAGGGTCTGTTCGATCAGCCCGGCAGGTGGCAGGTCGATCGTTTCGGATTGGCCTTCCGAGGGGCTATCCGGGGGGCTAATCGCTTTGTCCGGGGATTCCTCGGTTAGACGTTCCTCGGCTAGAAATTCCTCGGCAAGGGGTTCGAGCAACGAGCGCAGATCTCGAAGTCGTTGTTGGAGAGATAGGTTACCAAGAAGGAGAGCTTCGATTTCCGCATTTTCTTCATCGGAAAGGCCGCCCAGGATGTAGCCCAGGAGAGTTTCGTCAGAAGGTAGGGGAAGGTCACCACTCATGGCGTTTTGGCAGTGTGGTCTTTGTCGGAACGCGGAAAAGGAAAAGCGTTTCAGCTCTCCTGTTGCATACGCATCCAGATCTCATTGAGTTTGCGCATCGCGGTAAAAACTCGACTTTTCACCGTGCCGACTGGGATATCGAGGATCTCGGCGATGTCGGCGTACTTGAGCCCTTGGTAGAAGGCCAGTTGAATGAGTTGTTGGGTCGATTCGCTCAACTGCCCGACGGCTTCACGAACTTTGGCATTGGTCTCGCTGCGGATGGCTTGTTCGTCGGGTGATGGGCCTTGGCTTGAGAGTCTACTGACCATGGCTTCGTCGGATTCGGCGTGCTGGACGGTCGAATCGAGGCTGGCCATTTGGTGGCGTTTGTTCCGCCGCATGAAGTCGATGGCTTTGTTGCTAGCGATCGCATAGAGCCAAGGGCGGAAGCGTTTTCCGGGTTCGAATTGTTCGATCCGAAGATGGACACTCAAGAAGGTTCCTTGGAAGACATCTTCGGCATGTTGTGCATTACCCAGGAAACGGCGGAGGAATGTGAAAAGTTCCCGCTCGTAGCGTCGCATCAGGATTTCGAAGTGCTTTTCTTGCCGGTCCCGCAGATAGGCTTCGACCAACTGCTCGTCGGCCAGCTCGGTAGCCAGCTCGGCAGAGAATTCCTGACTATCCGATTCGCGGATGTTACGGGTCTCCAAGACGGTCGATTTCGGGGTCGCTGGCATAGAGGCTTCTTCCGTCGCTCGGAGGCTTGGACTCTGAGTCTATAAATGGATCGGTAAGTGGTTGGAACGAACAAATGTTGGGTTAGTTTATCGACCGCAGGCCGGGCAAGTCAAAGACTGCGCGGAGGAATTGGACTTAAAGATGTGGGGCTCGGGGGGGTAGTTCCAATAAAAACGTCCAGATTACGGTCGAAGTCCGGCCATCATCCGCGCGAAATCTTTGTCGAGCTTCTCGAGGTCTTGCCCGAAACTTGCGAGAAAATCGTCGAGTCGCTCCTTGGAGTCCGACGGGTTTCCCGGGGGCCTTTCCCGCAGCTTTTTCAGGTAAGCAACAAATTCCTTGGGTTTTTTCTTGATCAGGTAAAACGTCAGGCCCCAGCACTCGCCATAGGCTGCCGCCGAAGTGTCCCCTTTGCGGAATCGCTCGTCTTGGGTCAGCAGGCTAGCCAAGGAGTCCGGGGGTCGGTTGCGGAAGTAGAGTCGTACTTGTTGGAGGTTGTAAGCGTTGATCCTACCGGCCCCGGCCCAGCCGCTTGAACTGCGGGTATCGGCCGACTCGAAAAACGTGGCAATGCCCTCGCTGAGCCACAGCGGGTAGTCCCCCAGACGGGTCTGAAGCCCGGTGTTGAATGCGATTTGGTGGCAAGCTTCGTGCAGGATCGTAGCGATCTGCCGTTCGGCTTCGGGGCGGGAGAAAATCTCGGCAAGAAGTTCCTCTCGTTGGATTTTGGCCCCGGTGGGCAAGACCCCTTCGATCCCTGTGAGGTCGAAAGTCGCCAGGCGATTGGTGGTCTGCGTGTAGTAGCCGAACGTGTTCTCGCCACCTTGGAAGTCCCGTTTGGAGTACTCGACGTAGTCGGCTTTATCGCGGAATATCAACGCGACCAGAGGAAACCGCGGTGTCTGGAGATCGAGTCCCTTTTCCTTCCAAAACCTGATCATTCCTTTGAACATCTTTTCGTAGAGGTTCGCGTTCCATCGGGCGTAGGTCTCGGAGGTGTCGTAGCACACGACGAAGTGTTCGGTCGAAAGGGACTTGGCCCCGGCCGGGAGCAGGGCCAAAGTTTTGGCAGCGATTTCGCTAGCGGGAGTCGGCCGCATCGGCTCGTCGATCGCCTGAATTTTGGCGATTGGGGTGTTCGGTCCGATCGCGATCAACTCGCCGTCGGGGTTTTGAACCAGCATGCCGTATCTGGGGTTCTCGGTGAGCACTTCACCGCGGAGGCTCGGGCGATCGGAATCGGCAAATACGATCTCGATGTGCTTGGGCTCGCTGGCTGGGTTTTCGTCCAAGCTCTCGGCTTGGGTCATTGCCGTGCAGAAAGGGGCCATTGCCGTGGAGAAAGGGGCCATTGCCGTGCAGAAAGCGGATAGGGTCCAGGCGAGCCCCAATACCCAGAGAGGCCCCAGCGTCCAAAGACGCCCCAGCGTCCAGAGTCGCCTCACGTTTGGCGGTGGGTTGGCAGATCCAAGGGTTTCCCGAGAGGTTTCCCGAGAGGTTTGAGGGTGCGAAGCCGGGCTCATTCGAGCTCACCGGTTTTTTTGCTTGGGCCCGATTGCTTGCGAAACACCGCGACGACATCCTCGACGGGAACGACGTACAGTTGGTTGTCGGGTTCAAAGTCGACGGGAATGGCGTTTTTGGGGTGGAAGATAATCTTGTCGTATTGTCGGAGGGGCATGTCTTGGTCGTGCTCGACTTGCCGACTGATACTGACGATTCTGCCGGTGATCGTGGGGATCTCCGAGGCATCAGGTAAGGCGATCCCCCCTTTGGTTTCCCGTTTGGGTTCGTCTTTGAGGACCAGGACTCTGGCCCCGACCGGCTCGATCGTTTCGAACGTGTTTTTCTTGGTCGTCATGAATACCGCGTCAAATCTAGGCAGGGGAAATGCTGGGTTAGTGGAGGTCCGGGAATCCGTGGGATTCGGAATCTATTATGGTGCGAAGTACCCCTGGCATAGAAGCCCCTTTGCGAAACTAATGACTTTTTGGACTTGCAACACACGGTAAAATTGTCATACTCCGGGGCCCCAAAGGGAACACAAACCGCGTCTTTTCGTAGTTTTTTGCAGGTTGAGGTCTCCGTCCGGACGATCTCTAGAGTATCTTGCAGGACTGCGAAATGAGCACTGAGTTAAGCACTGTGGAAAGAACACGGTGCCGAGCACTGTAGAAATGCGGCGGGAAACACATAGCTGGCAGAAGCTGTCGGCGACCAAGACTTAGACAAGACCTTTAACGGCACCACGGCAACGGGTTTGATACAGCGATGATTGAGACGATTGAAGTCAAAAAGCGGGACACACTAGGCTCGCGAGCGATGATCAAGATTCGCGAAAGCGGTTCGATTCCAGCGATTCTCTACGGCCACGGCGAGGAGAATGTTTGTTTGACCGTCTCGCTAGATACGGTCAACAAATTGATCAAGCACGGCACCAAGCTGGTGAATCTTCGGGGTGAAATCTCCGATACGGCCCTATTGCGAGCCGTCCAGTGGAGTTCCATGGGTGACCACATCATCCACGTCGACTTCGCACGCGTCTCGCAAACCGAGACGGTCGTCGTGACAGTCCCTGTTCACTTGCACGGTGAAGCTCCAGGTGCGATGTCTGCTGCAGGCCAATTGCGATTCGTTTCGCACGAGCTTTCCATTCGATGTCCGGCCGTCAAGATTCCTGAATTTATCACATGCGACATCAGCCAGTTGCAGCTTGGTCAAGCCATTCACGTCAGCGAGCTGAAATTGCCCGAAGGGGTCGAGGCGGTCACTCCCGGATCGATCGTTGTGGCTCAGGTCGCAGCGGCAGCCGGTGTGGACATTGAGGCAGCAATCCCGATGTCGGCCGAACCTGAGTTGATCCGCAAAGAGAAAGCGACTGAAGCGGGGACCTAATGTCCAGTTCCACCCTCAAGCTCGTCGTAGGGCTCGGGAATCCTGGAGCGAAATACGAAAATACGCGACACAATATTGGATTCGATTGCTTGCAAAAACTGCACGCATCGATGGGTTCCCCAGGGGTCCAGTCCAAGTTCGAATCGCAAATAACCAAAGGCACTCTAGGATCGCACGACGTGGTCTTGGCTTGGCCGATGACCTACATGAATTGCAGTGGAAGAGCGGTCGCCCAAATCGCTCGCTTCTACAAGATTCCAGCAGAATTTATCCTTGTGGTTTGCGATGACCTTAGCTTGCCACTCGGAAAGTTGCGGTTGCGGAAAAGTGGGACCAGCGGTGGACAAAAGGGACTCGATGACGTCCTGAAAGCCCTGGCGACACTCGACGTGCCGAGACTTCGCATCGGGATCGATGCAACACCAGAGAATTTGCAGACCGTCGATTACGTGCTGAGCAAGTTCTCGAAAAAAGAACGACAGGTCGTCGAGGAGTCGCTCGGCTATGCCCTGGATGCAATCCAGTGCTGGCTAGTCGATGGAATCGATAAGGCGATGAATCGGTTCAACGCCGCAAAGCAATAAGCACCCAGCAACAAGCACCATAAAAAACATACCGTCATCCTTAGCGAGGAGTAGTTACGTTGGCCAGCGCATCCTACGAATGTCTTTTCTTGTTCGATAGCAACCACTACGCCCGCGATCCGGGTGGAGTCTCGAACCGAGTCCAAACGATGATCACCGACATGGGGGGGGAAATCCTTGTTTCGCGCCTTTGGGCCGAACAACGATTGGCTTACCCCATCAAAGGCCACAACAAGGGGACCTATTGGTTGGTGATCTTCAATCTCGACACGCTCAAGCTTAAAGAAATCAACCGCGCTTGCCAGCTCAACGAGAGCCTCCTGAGGCACCTCTTTACCCGACTCGATGCTCGACTCGTCGATGCACTCGTCGCACACGCTCAAGAAAAAGTCGTGGTGCCAATCGACCAAATCGAACGCCTCGGTGCGGCTGCTGCCGTCGGTGCTGAAGAAGAGGAAGAAGTCGGAGTCGAGGTCGACGAAGAGTAAGCCTTTCTTCAGGGACTCTAGGGACCCTGTAGGAAATTTTGAGCCAAATCCGTCCATAGATTTCACTTTGGGGTAAAATCGAAGAATTGCTTCGCTTGCAGTTCTTCTCATGGAGTCGATTATGGCCAGCTTCAACCGAGTGATCCTCATCGGAAACCTCGTCCGAGATATCGAGATCCGGCACACGACCAACGCCAAGTTGGCTGTGTGCCAAAATGCGATCGCTGTCAACGACCGGCGAAAAAACGCCGCCGGCGAATGGGTCGATGAAACCTCCTTCGTCGACTTGACCTTCTTCGGCAGAACCGCCGAGCTCGTCGGCCAGTATCTTACCAAGGGTTCCCCGATCTTCGTCGAGGGCAAGCTCAAGCAAGATACCTGGGAGAAAGATGGTCAAAAGAGGTCCAAGCTCTACGTGATCGTCGAGAGGATGCAGTTTCTGACCGGCAAATCCGAGGGATCCAAAGGGGACAGCGGCCAGAAGTCCGCTGCGAACAGCCGCTTTTCGGATCCTAACGGTTATAGCGGTGCTCCCGACTCGGTCCAGCATCCAGAAATTCATGAAGAACCCGTCTACAACGACGGAGAAATGCCCTTCTAAAAACCCTATTTTATCGCTATAACACGAGGCCCCTTGACAGGCTTGTGCATCGATATGCAGTTCAAAGCGTTCAGGGGACTTCGCACACGGGCTGCGAAGTTGCTGCAACGATGCTGCAAATACACTGCAAAGATACCGTGACCGGCCTGCATTCTCGAACCTATCATGACAACTCCATCCAAAACCACCGCTAAAAAGCGAACCCCGCAATACCCAAGGCTTCCTAAGGGACCCAATGGTGGCATCCAATTGATGCTCATCCAAAATGTTCAGCACCTTGGCAAAGCAGGGGAGATCGTTGAAGTCAAACCAGGGCACGCCAACAATTACCTGCTACCCGAAGGTCTTGCGATCGTCTCGAACGAGCATCACAAGCGGATGGTTGAGAAGCATAAAGAGAAGATTGCAGCGATCGAGAAGCAACGACTCGTTACCTTGCGAGCCCTGGCCGATCAAGTCGGCAAGCAATCGATCAATGTGGAAGCCAACGCGAACGAAGAGGGTCACCTCTACGGTAGCGTCGGAACACCAGAAATCGTCGCGGCGCTCAGGGCCAATGGCGTTGCCATTACCGCCGATCAAGTCAAGCTTGACGGGGTCCTTAAGGAACTCGGGCTTTACACGGTTCGCGTTCAGTTCCATCCCGAGATTTCGACGGACGTGAAAGTTTGGGTTGTGCCTGCGGCATCCAACTAGCAATCACCGCTTGGGCACAACGGATACGCGTTAAGAGAAACACCGAGGCAAGGGGCCAATGCTCCTTGCCTTTTTTGCTTTCTGCCCTGAATTCGGTGCGGGGCTTATAGCCATCGCCCGCGGCTTTGCGCCTGTGCGGCGCCGCGGGTGAGCCAACAGAGGCACCTTCGCAAGCAGAAGACTCTTGCCCCGACAAGGGACTCGAATGCAGTCGAGTGAACTGGGGTTTGAGGTTCCTTTTGATCCTCTGGTTCGTCGCTGATGCATATTGCCAACCCGACTTCCCGGGAGAACCGGTGTTTCGAGTCCGCCATTTTGCATCGTATTGAGCAAAAGTGCGTCGACGGAGCGCCGATATTTGCCGGGAAGAATTCTACTGAATCACTAAAAAATTTAGCTTTAGCTGAAAGGTTTTATTATTTGCCTGATACCTGAAAGACACACACGCATTTGGATCTGATTTCTAGGTGTCAAGCATGAAGAAACAAAAGAAAACCGTTCGATATCGACTTAGAAATCGAGCACGGATCCGATTTGCTGGGATATTCGAAGATCTCGAGGAGCGACTACCTTTAACTGGCCCCTATATCAATTCGCCCATCTCGCAGACTCAGGCTGATTATTTTGTCAGCGGTACTCGGGGGCTCTCGGAGCTTGGTATTCGGATAGACCGATCGAGTGAGTTTTCCGGGCAACTCGGGCCAATTAGAAATACTGACGGCACGCCGATGACCGCAGGTCAACTGGGGCCTTTCGGACGAACGCTCGAAGAAGAGCTCGAAAACCCAATCCGTGATTATTTCAACAACACCCCAGCGGCGCAGCGGTCGACCGATTCGCTTGTCTTGCATTTGGGCTCCTTGGAAACCTTCGTATCGATCGAAGGTGGATTGCTCGATGGATCGATCGACGAGTTGGTGTTTGATGTCCATATTCAAAAAACCTACGATGCCGATCTGTTGGACTTTGAATTCGATCATGATCAACTCTCAGGTCCCTTCAAATCGAAATCCCAGTTGGAAACCAACCTCCGAGCGATGGTTGATTTTCAATTTGTCTTCGGGATCACGCTCGATGGAACGTTGAACGACCAGCAAGCGTTTTTTGTTCGTGATGTCTCTTTTTCGAGCGTGATCCAGCTCGATGCGATCCTCGCTCCGTTTACGGTCAACTTTGGATTCCTCGAAGCCAGTGTGCCTGATGTTTTGATTGCGGCAAACGTTCAGATCGAAGTCCGTCAACCTGCGATCACTCCAACGCTGCGATTGACCGAACTGGACACCTTTGAGGTCTCGGATTTGTTCACAACACGAATCGGAAACAATAACTTCGATGCGACGTTCAACTTTGATATTGGTTTGGGGCGTTGGAGCCTTGAATCCAGCACGATGCGTGCGTTAGGTGACTTTCTGGGGTTTGATCCGGTAGTGACTTTCAGTCCGAACTTTGATGAAGTGTTTCTATTTGATCATATCTCAAGCTCCGAACTGGTCGCGGGAATGGAGGATTTCCAGTCTTGGCTCACGAGCTTTGGCAACTCGCAGTACTACGATGTTGCGATACCATTTACCAAGGAATCGACGGCCGGGTCGGTATTCAATGCGGGATCTTCGCTCAGGCGTTTTATCAATCGACTGCGCGATGAGCAAGGCAACGCGACTTTCGATAATGCGGCTGATTTCCCCTATACAGCCTCTGGGGTCGACTACGACCCAGTGACCAACAAACTCCGCTACACCGTTATCGAGGCGCTTGCGAGTCAGGAGACGCAGTCGCGATCTAGCCGCATCGAACTCGATGACATTTTGGGGCTAAGCTCGCAGAGCCAAGCCGATATCACTGCTGATGGAAACGTCGGATTTGTTGTTTCGATCGATTTGACCCAAGATGGGATCGGTATTCTTGACCGAATTGCGATCGAGAATCTTCGGGTTCAGACCTCTTACGACACCAGTGGGTTTGTTGCAAGTGGCAACGCTGCATTCGGAGGATTAGGTTTCTCCTACGTTGACTCCATACTCTCAGGAGACATCACAGCCGACGCAGTCTTTCGGTCTAGCCTCGATGGACAGCCCATAACCCTTCAAGTGCTGCGCGATTCGATCAATACGGTTGAGAATCTGCTTCAGGGCGATGTCGTGTGGAGCGGGACAAGTCGTTTGGTCACGCCGGTACAGGAGATCATCGATGGGCTTTTCGCAATTCCGACCGACTCGGTCGTTGAGGTGCAGGTTGTCGATATCAAGAACTCGATCTATGAAACAACCACGAACATTTCGGATTTTTGGAACTTCGAGGATTTGACCTTCGAAAGCTTGGTAGGCTCCCTTTCGGATGCGATTCTCGGAACACAGGACTGGGATAATGGTGGTGACGAAGCGTTAGCTCCACTGAATCTTTCGCTAGATGAGACTTGGCAGCTCCACCAAGATCGGATTGCTGAGACGATCCAAGAGTCGCTCGATGAGTTCGAGCCAGCGGATGGACAACAACGCCGTGTTGTCCAAGATATGGAAAGGTTTGTCGAGACGATCGAGGTACTCGGTGCCAGTGGCGTCTTTGACTTCACCTCCAAACTAGCCTATGCAGTAACCGATGGAGTACTCGAATTTTCATCGAATATAGCACGACATTTTGACCAGGCAATACAAGTCGAGCTTGGCTTGGGTTTTGAGTCCCTTTATAGCGCGACTGAGAATGAGTTAATCCAAGATACGCCGGATTTGATCGGACCTCTTGGAAGTACCCAAGCGACGATGACGACCTCATTGCAATTGGGATTGGAATTCGATCCATCGGTTGGGAATCAGCCGCAGAGTGCTTCGCGTGGTTTTGTCAGTTCGCAGTCGCGGCTCGATCGCGCTGTCTATATCAATGCTTTGGCAAACTCAAATCCTATCCGAATAAGCGGTGCCTCGGGCGCTCTTGGGATGAATCTGCGTCAAGGATCGTTGGTCGTTGCGCAGGACTTGGCTGCACCCGATCCGAGTCGTCCTGCCGTCTTCACCACCTCGATACCCGCTGCGCAAGGACGCGTCCGAATATCCAACTTGCCGGCATTCGCACCAGAACGCACTTCACAAGGGCGTCTTCTTGCAGATTTTGAAGTTGTTCCCGATCACACGGGCGCTAGCCACCCGGATCGTCTTCGTTTCCGAACGCTTGATTTCGCCGACCCAAGTGGCTCGACTGGAGTTCTTTCGAGTCCTGACTTTGTCCAATTGCGCCAAGGAGTCAATCTCGAAGTCAATCTCAATGCGTTCGTTCCGTCGTTTGAAGATGCTTTGGAAAAGCTTCAGGAGCGAATAGTGCAAGAGGTATTGCAGCGAGTCTATCCGCTAATTGGCGATAAGCTCGATCAATTCGCTGACTTCATCGAACCGTTTCGAGACGAGATCTCCAAAGCCCTTCGATTACTGAACTCCTTTAGCGTCTCAGACATCGAAAACGCGATTGAAACAGCTCTTGGAAACCTATTCAGCCGACCGAATCGAGATTTTGTTCAAATTGATATCAGTAGCCCAACGGTCTTTAAGCTGACCTTGGATATCCAAAACGCCCCTATCTCAGTCACTAAAACAACCAATAGCAATCTAGGCCTTCCGGCGCTGGGGGCAGATTGGTCTTCCGAGTTCTCGGTGGTCGGAGCTTACGAGTTCCAAATGACCTTTGCCCTTGATCTGAATGATGGTTTCTATATCGAGACCAATACAGAGACCATTCAGATCTCGCTCGACATGGACATGGTCGGGCAAGCCACAGGGAAACTCGGTTTTTTTGAAGTGATTGCGACGGCTCAACCGCCTCAAACCGGACAGAGCGCTTTTCGAGCCCAATACGTAATCGATGTTACTGAACCGAGCGGGGATGATCGTCTGTTTCTCCACGAGATCGCAGCAAGCTCCCTGATCGATACCCGCACCTCTGGGTTATCGGGACAAGCAAGCTTGGTTTTTACCATCGAGGCCAACGCGACGGCTTGGTTGCCATCGATCCGGACAGGACTGCGAATTGACTGGGCCTTTGATGGGATCGGTTTCAGCAGCAATAACCCTCCAGAAATAACTTACGAGGGAATGCAATTGAAACTCGGTGGGCTGTTGACCGAGATTTTCCTACCGTTCTTCGAGACGCTCAAGGATGTCTTTGAACCGATCGAGCCGGTGATCGATTTCCTCACAGAGCCTTTGCCGGTCATCGCTGACTTAGTCATCCACCCACCTTCGATTATCGACTTGGCCGAGGCCATACGATTCACATTGCCAAGCAATATTCAATCGGCTCTCGATTCGCTGATTGAATTTGTTAGAACGATCGAACAGATCTGCGATATCGTTTTGGCGATTAACAATGACACGGCAAACGCTTGGTCGGTATATTTGGATCTTGGGGATCTCCGATTTGGTGGACTGGCAAGCCCTCAGTTTGATGCTCGGCTACCTCAGCTCGATCCAGGTGTCTTGGATTTGGCGGATACCCCTTTACCGGGAGACTTGCGCAATCAATTTGGCTTGGGGGCCGTAAACGTTTCGGGAATCCTTGAAACATCCCCAGGTGCCTTGCGGCTTCCGATCATCGAGGATCCACTCAGCGTCATCGCCTGGTTGCTTGGAGTGGGGCAAGCCAACTTGATCACTTGGGATTTGCCTAATGCGACATTCAAATTACCCCTTGGGCTTGAGTTCAATGTCTTCCCTGGCATCCTCGCAGGTATCTTTGGTGGGTTGGAACTGGGATTTGATTTCAAGGTTGGGCTTGATACCAAAGGCTTCGATGCTTATTCGAAGTCGCGAGACCCCAAGGATTTCTTCCAAGGTTTTTATGTTAGTGATCGAGCCAATGCCGATGGGACAGGAGCAGACGTCAATGAAGTGTTCATTCGAGGTGATTTGTTGGCCGCAGCCGGAGTTGGCGTGCCAGGGCTGTCACTCCTGGTCGGTGGAGGTGTCTTCTCCGAAGTAGGCATCGATCTACTTGATCACGACAAAGATGGAAAAGTGCGTGGTAAGGATTTCAAGTCCAGTGCAGGTTGTTTTGCGATTAACGGTGAATTCGGGGTGTCTTTAGAAGCTCGTGCGAAACTTGGAGGTATACCCTTTGAGTTGCCGATTACCGAAGTCACTTTGGCTCGCGGGCGCAAAGTGATCGGTTGTCCCTTTGTAGAGCCCGAGCCACCAGCGATCCTCGGAGGTCTAGATGCAAACGGGACTCTTACACTCTACATCGGTCCTGAAGCTTTCAGACGCGATGTGCGTGCGAATGTCGAAGAGGAGTTTTTCACCGTTACGCAAAGTGCTAGCGAGATCATTGTTTCGGCATTCGGAAAGTCGCAGCGGTTTACTGCCAGTAAGGTGCTATCGATCATCGCCGACGGAGGATCCAAAGACGATCGAATCGTAATGGTGGGAGTCCATAAACCATCTTTATTGAGAGGAGGGGATGGGGATGACGTGATCACAGGGGGTGAAGGTATTGACTTTATCGATGGAGGAGATGGTCAAGATGAACTTTCTGGCTCTGGCGGTAAGGACATAATTGTTGGGGGGGCAGGCGATGATTTGATCTATGGGGATGAGGGAAACGACGACCTCTTTGGCCAAGACGGCAACGATGAAATCCACGGAGGTATCGGAGACGACACGATTGAAACAGGCAACGGGCTAAACATTGTTTTTGGCAATGAAGGTGACGACACCATAACCGGAGGGATTTTGCCAGATCTGCTTTACGGAGGTCCCGATGCCGACACGATCCAAGGTGGGGCGGGAAACGATACGATCCTCGGTGAGAGTGGATCGGATACGATCCGAGGCGGCCTCGATGATGACACGATCGATGGTGGGAGCGAGGGAGACTTTCTGTTCGGGGACGACGGTATGGATCGCATCTACGGCCGCAGTGGGATCGACTGGATCTTTGGCGGCTTGGGACAAGATCTCCTCAGCGGTAACGAAGACGACGATACGATTTTTGGACAGGACGACGCAGACGAAATCTACGGTGATTCCGGAGAAGATACGATCGACGGTGGACAAGGCGATGATCTGATCTTCGGTGGAGAAGGCAACGATGAAATCTACGGAGGCCTCGATGATGACACCATTTATGGAGGTTCGGAAGCAGATTCGATCGATGGTCAATCTGGCAATGACATCCTCTTTGGTGAAGAGGGGCAAGATACGCTTGCGGGAAGTTTTGGAGACGATGTGATCTACGGTGGAACCGACGCTGATACCATCTATGGATACAACTCCAGTCAACTGGCCGATTCATTACCTCCAGGTGTTTCAGATCGAGATTTACTCTACGGTGGTTTCGATGCAGATCTCATAGCTGGCGGACCTGATAACGACTTGATTTATGGTGAGCAAGGGGACGATACTCTTCTTGGCAATGAAGGCTCCGATACCATTCATGGCCAGAACGGATTGGACCGAATCTTTGGGTTTCACTTGAAGCAACCCGAGGATTGGTATCTTCTGACAGGAGGAGCCGATCAGGCCGATTATCTGTTTGGCGATCGTGATGATGATCAAATCCACGGAGGTCCCGGTGAGGATAGGCTGCGTGGAAATTTGGGCAACGATTCCTTGTTCGGCGATGAAGATTCGGATGTCCTAATCGGTGGTGATGACGATGACACGCTCGATGGGGGAGATGGAACTGATATCCTCGATGGTGGTCTTGGCAACGACCATTTGATCGGTGGTTCGGCCGACGATTCGCTCTATGGGAATCGAGGTTCGGATCTTATCGAAGGGAACACGGGTGCGGACTTTATCGCTGGCAACGACCAATCTGATTTCGTCTATGGCGATGAGGGCTCCGATACGATCTTCGGTGGAGATGGAAACGATACGCTTCGCGGTGGCGATCAAGATGACACGATCCACGGCGATCAGGGAGACGATCTGATCCTCGGCCATACCGGTGCAGATACCCTCATGGGTGACGAAGGCAATGACGTGATCTACGGTGGAGATCAAGCCGATACGGTTCGCGGTGGTCTAGGCAATGACCGTATCTATGGTGAGCGTGGTGCCGATACCCTCATGGGTGACGAAGGCGACGACGTCGTCGAAGGAGGAGACGGAGACGACACGATCTTTGGTGGTGATGGTGATGATGCACTCTATGGTGACGGTCAGCAAGACACCATCAGCGGGGGACAAGGGAACGACTATCTGTTTGCTGGCGATGGGATCTCCAACACGCTCAAAGGGGATCAAGGAGACGACACACTCGTCGGATCGGACGAGGGTTCCGACGATCCGAAGACTCAGGACAATATTCTTTTTGGAGATCGACTCAGCGGCGATGAAGGTGACGATACGATCATGGGCTTGGGCGGGTCGGACATCATCGATGGAGGATCGGGAATCAATACCATCGACGGTGGAGTTCATGCCGATATCGTAGCCAATGGAATCGATATGCCCGGTGCCGTCGATTTCCAGTTGCCATCGGGACCGGAACGACGTGGCAGGTTCTCACAACTGAGTCGCTCGGCTAGTTTTGGCGGGCTGAGCAATGTCGGTGGCTTCGAAGAATCGGTTTATGTAGACCATTCGGGAGTCTATGTTGCCTGGGTCGATTGGCGAAACGGAAATACTGAAATCTATGTTGCCCACCATCCCCATGGGATCGGACAGTGGAGTGCATTGGCAGGTTTCGGGAACTTTGACTCAGCCTCAGGAGGTGGTATCAGCAACGACGAAAACCAATCCCGACGCCCAACACTCTTCAAGACCGAATCAAGCGATTCGCTCGTGGTGGCTTGGACGAGCATCGCTGCCGATGGAACTAGCAATATCGAAGTCGCCCGCGAGGATCAAGCGTGGGATCGTATGTCTAACCCGGCTCAAATCGGTCGGGCTGACCAAGCTCGGTTCGTTCAGTATGGAGACTATAGTGGCTTGCTGTTTTGGATCGAGACTAATCCTGCCTCAGGCCAAAGCGTTTTGAAGAGCTCCCAATATGTTTATTCGCGGACACCTAACGTTAACGTCGAACTATTTCTTCCAGAGCAGACTCTATTTACACCCGCTGCCGGCAGGAATCTTCAAAGCTACGACGTGTCTGCGCTGGATTTCCAAGCCGTATTAGCCGTATCGCAAACCGATGGAACGGATCATGACATCGTTGTCCGTTCGGATCGAGCTGGATTAAGGGACGAATCATTCTTTTTGCCGGGAGTCCCAAACGTGTCGTTCCAGGAATATGCTTCTGGTCGTTGGCAAACCATTCATCAAGTCACCGACGACAATACGCTTGAGCCGACGATCGGGATTCAATATCTCGACCAAATCGGATCGGTGCCCGGTGAAATCGAGCTGATCTACAATGTGGCTATCGCATGGGAGACCGTGTCGAGTCGTGGGAACCAAGTCGATGGATTGGTGCTTCGCGTCGATCCAAACCTACCACTTGCTGTACAACCGATGATTCCTCAGTACCAGCAAGATCCAGCTCCAAGATTCGGTGCCCATACCCTTTCCGATACGCTTGGATATGCCGATAAGCCTGATTTGGCCATGGGCTTTGCAGGCACCTATCTCGGTTGGCGTGATGATGGAGTGTTTGGTGGTGATGGACTTTCGAGCATCTTTGTCATAGGTAGGTTCTATGATCCGACGCTCGGAGACTTTATCCTCAGCGAGGAATTCCGCGACGAAGCCAGTGGGCCTGGAATCACCGAGTCGGATGCTGAGAGCCTCTTGGCCAGTGTCTTGCCCGTATCGACCGATATTAGAGGTTCTCTGCGAGATCTTCAGTTGAGCATGGCCGAAGATTTCTTCGGCGGTGGCTCATTGGTCGTGCTGTGGAACGAAGCCCGATCGATCAGTTCGCTTGGACGTAACAATGTTTACTTGCGAACGTCGCTCGACGGGCTTCAAGGTGTCGACGACAGCAGGTTGTTGCGTAAATTTGGTCAGTCGGCTTTGAATGTCCTGGAAAACGACAGGAAGATTTTTGGAGAGTTTTTGCCAAGAATCACTCATCTTGATGGACGGGAGTTGCAGTTTCTCCCCGAAAACGAAGATGAAGTCATCGAAACGACTTTACTGGGTGCTCGTCTTGCGATCATGCCGAACGGACGCATCAGCTACGATCCCAATGGTGCGGAGGCATTCCGGAATCTCAAGCGAACCGAGTTTCTCAAAGAGACTTTTGTCTATCGCGTTGACAATGGCATTGGCCGAGCAGAAGCGATGGTCGAGTTCGTAGTCTTTGGAACGAATGTTTGGCGCAACGAGCGAGATCCGTTCGATGTCAACGACGACGGCTTTATCGGTCCACTGGATGTTCTGGTGTTGATCAACGACATCAACACCAAGGGATCCAGGCGTCTTGACGACATCGGACCTGGAGCGAAGCAATTCCTGGATGTCGACGACGATGGATTCATCCTGCCTCTTGATGTGCTCAATGTGATCAATTTGATCAACTCAAGGTCGGGTTCAGAAGGGGAAGCGACTGAGGTAGTTCAAGGCCTAGGGTTGGTTTACGACGACCTGACGGATGGGCGAGAAAAACAAAGACGAAATCAGCGGCGGTAGGAAATAGGTTTTGAAAATAATCCGATTAATGAATACGAAGTTGCCTCGTCAGCAGAATTTGTGGGTCCGTTTTGGCTCAGGTAAGTCGCCAAGCTGATGATATAGTGCGGTAGAAATGGTTTCTACCTCCTTAAATCCGTACGATTTTCTCATGGTCAATTTCGCTTTGTTGTTGAATCCCTCAACGATTCCCGACGAAAGCCCTCTGGCCTCGAACCAATTCAGTAGCAATGGCTCGTGACGCTGGAGCATCTTGGCGATTTTCCTCATGGGATCGATCTCCGATCGATTCGCCCTCTTGCACCAATCGCGAAGGAACTTCGATGCCCCTATCGGGGAACTGTAGGTCCAGAATTGATTGAAGTCTTCTCGCATCAAGTAAGCCTTCGTCGTCTTCAGATTGTACTTGAGTAACTCTTGTAATCTGACCGTCTGATCGGCAGTAAGGTTCTCTCGCTTTTTCAAAATACACCAACGGGACTTCGTGAGAACCGGCTCGTATCCGTCTCTGAGCAATTGCCGCGTCTCATCGGCTCGAACCTTGTCCAATGCCTCCGAGAACTTTTTCATGATGTGGAAGCGATCTAAAGTGTTCGTTGTACCCGGGGCTCGCTCTCGAAGAACCTTCAGTTAAGCCTGCCACATATCGGTGCAAGCGTACTTGATCCCCTTGATCGCATCTGCGTCTAGCAGGTTGAAGAAGCTACTCAGGCTCGCCTCGGTTCGTTCCTTGCGTACGCAAAGCAATCTCTTGTAGCCTTGATCCAGTTGGTACACCAGGGTCAGGTAGTGATGCCCCCGCCGATGCTGAATCTCGTCGATACCGATCGACTCGATTCCACTGAGCTCCCGATGTGCAATTCCCCAGTGAACTACCCACTGGACCGCTCGATACACGCTATCCCAACTCGTTGAAAAAACAGTTGCCGTTTCCTTCCAACTCATCCGCTTGGCCCAGGTTGCTAGAAACAATCGGAACGAGTATGTGTGTTGGTTCTTGCCACATGCCCAGGGAACTCGTTCGGTGGTTACCCCACATTCCTTGCAGTTGACTCTTCGCATGGAGTAAACCAAGAATACCGCAATACCCCAAAGCGGAACAAACTGAAATTGGCGGACAGAGCTGTGATCGTAGGTCGATCCCTTCTTCCCGCAGCCGCTACAGATCGCTCGGGAATTGCTTCGAGGTCGGACCTCGATTTCCAATTCCCCTTTTTTGTTGAAACTAGCCTTTGAATAGACAAAGCCCTTTTGCTTTTCGACGCGATTGAGGATAGTCTGTATTTGCATCTTGTTGCCTTGGGGTTGGTGTACTGAAGTCGTAGTAAACCTGATGATACCACCCCAGGCTCAAGATGCTTTTCTCGTGAAGCATTGCGAGCACGATTCCTGCTCGATAAACTAGCGAATGCCTCGATGGAGGATAGCGCTCTGGCGGGAACCAACTCGAGCGCCATCGAGGCCGGGTAACAAGCCAGGGGCTGCTACGGTGGCCCCTGACTTCCTCCCATCCCTGTGGCTTGTTATCTGGGGAAAGCGAAAAATCCAAACGCTTCCATCCTAGAAATGTTAGAACCTTTTACCCACAAATTCTGCGGAAGAGCCACGAAGTTTGGCAACGGGGGTGATGAGTCGGTTAGAATTAACGCTGGAGGTTTATTTGGAAATTGCCCCACCGTTGCCGATGAGTCCTTTCGATACCAGAGCCACATTGCTGGTCAGAATCCGCGATCCCCAAGACCAAGCGTCTTGGAGGGAGTTTGTCGATTTGTATATGCCACTGCTGCATTCGTATGCTTTGCGAACTGGGTTTCAAGATGCCGATGCGGCCGATGCGGCTCAGGAAACATTGCTTCGGGTGTCCAAGGCGATTCCGTCGATGCAATATCAGTCCGACAAGGGCTCATTTCGAGGTTGGTTGCTAACGATCCTGCGCAACACATTGAGGCTCTATGCGTCCAGGGCCAAGCATCATGTTCGTGGGACTGGGGATACGGATATGCTCGAGTTATTGCGAGAGCAGCCCGATCGCCAGCAGTTGGATCTATGGGAACGCGAGTATCAGTTGCGAATGTTTCATTGGGCAGCAAAGCGAACTCAATCCTCCTTTCACCAAAGAACTTGGAGAGCTTTTTGGGAAACGACCGTCGATGGCAAGTCGATAGCCTGCGTCGCACAAGAGCTCGGGATCAGCACCGGAGCGGTATACATCGCACGCTCGCGCGTCTTAGCGAGCATACGCCAAGAAATAGAACTTGCGGAGTCCTGGGATGATCAACCCGCAGAACATCGATGATCTGATGCTATGTGATTTGCTCGCTGGGAATTTGAGCCAGTCTCAGGAGAGTGAGCTAGAGCAGATCATCGTATCGAATCCCGAAATACAGTCGCGATTAGAGCAGCTTGCGGGTGCTCATCAATGGCCGGTTGGCAGTGCACCACAACCGATGATGGACAATTCAGAGCACTTGGCCGATCGCATCGAGAAATTGCAAAGTGGCCGCGGGGAGATCGAGCAATCTGTTACTCGAGCGACTAGTACCGATACGGTGGCGATCGAGGACCGAATCGCGAAGCTCAACAAGGAGCTCGTCGGCTATCGGGTCGTGCGTGAGATTGGTCGTGGGGGGATGGGGATTGTTTATGAAGGTATCGACGAGTCGTTAAAACGGCCAGTAGCGGTCAAAGTTTTCAAAGATTGGGGTTTATTTGAAAACGAATATTCCCAGAAAATTAACTCCAGTCAGCGGCTGATCGAGGAGGCTCAGGCGATCGCTGCATTGCAGCATGAGAATATTCTTTCGATTTATAGCATTGTGTATGCTGCCGGCAATCCGGTCTTGATCCAGAGATATGTCGATGGAGAGTCGCTCGGGAGTTTGCTAAGCCGTCAGGGTCGATTGGAAATAGACCAGTGTGTGTCGATCAGTTTGCAAATCGCTAAGGGGCTAGTCGCTGCGCATGAACGAAGGATCGTACATCGCGATTTGAAGCCCGATAACATCTTGCTCGAAGGTGAAAAAAAGTGGGTGCGGATTGCCGATTTTGGTTTAGCCAAGAGACAAGACAGCACGACGCATACGGGAGATCGATTTATTATCGGTACACCTATGTATATGTCTCCTGAGCAGACGCAAAAGATCCCGGTCGATGAGCGTTCGGATTTGTTTAGTTTAGGGCTGATGATGTATAGGATGCTCACGGGTGTGACTCCTTTTGAGCATCCGGATGTATTTGTTGTGCTTGATAAGATCCGCAACCAGGGAGTTGAGTCGGTCGTTCGGGTGCGTCCTGAGACCCCGCATTGGCTATCGGATTTGGTAGATAAGTTGATTTCAAAAAAGCCTGAGGATCGGCTTCAAAGTGCGAGGCAAGTCGTCAGCAGTTTGGAGTCCAAGTCGTTTTCGATGAATGTTCGATCCAATCAAAACGCTAAGTGGATCTACGCTGGATTGGGGTTGCTCGTTGTTGTGTCTCTCTTAGCGAGTTTCGTGTTGCTTGTCACGAGTCCGAAAGCATCCAAGGAAAGTTTGCCGAGCGTCAGTAAAGAGGTTAACCCAAGGGTTCTTCGAGGTGTATGGATCGAGGGTAAAGAGATGGCGTATCAAACGCTTGGCAAAGCAATCCTTGATGCCAACGATGACGACAGGATTCTGATCGATCGAGATCTTGCTGAAAGTGGGATACAGGTTCGGGGCAAACGGTTGACGATTGAGGCAAGCGCTGGGACTAGGCCGACGATCCGTTATGGACTCCAAGAGGATCGTCAGGTAGCGTATTTGCTCAGGACAGATCGAGATTTAACGCTGGAGGGAGTTAAGTTCGATTGGAGGCCACCGCAGACAACCCAAGCCTTTGAGGAGGGACAGTTTGTCAACATGATTTCGACGGAGTTTGGCAGTCAGTTGGTCGTCGATCGATGCGAATTTAGTTCGAGCATTCAAGGGACGATTCTTGGGGCGGGTGGGAGCGCGCGAGTGACCAATTCGATCTTTGATGGCAGGTTGTTTAGTTTGGGTTACATCTTGGGGGGCGGGTTGGTTGAGATACGAAATTGCAAGATGACATCGAGGGGAGGGATTGCGATCTTTACTTCGCCGGAGAGTTACACTGGGGATAATCCGAGTCGACTGTTCATCGAGCAATCGGAGTTTGTCGGGCAGAGTGCAGTGAGTTTGATGTTGCGGCGAGCGCAGAACGATAGGATTGACATTGATAGTCGCGATTGCCGGTTTAATACCGATTATGCATTGACGGTTACCAGATCGCCGCTGAGGGCACCGGATTTGGAGACTTATCAAGACGTTAAGGATTGGGCGCATCGTTTGGTGCGGTGGCAGGAGGAGGGTTGCGTGCACAAAGTAGGTAGTGGGTATCTTGCGGGTAGGGACTTGCGTCAGGCCAATCGGGTATTTACGGGGTTGGAATCGCTTGAGCAGTGGCAGATGTTCTGGGAGCAGGCACCGGGGGGGCGGTCCAGGGTTCAATCTGCCCGCCAAGAATGAGGTCGATTTTTTCCCGACGTGTCAATACCGTCCAAAATCCCACTTCCCCCGCTAAACTCTGAGATTCCTCAAGTTGATGAAGGAGGAAAACCCAGTTTGGCAAGTGATCCTGGGTTTGAGTCGCTATCCCGTTTTTCTTAACCACAGAACACACCGAACACACGGAAACAAAACCTTCTTGCGTTATGTCATGCTTCCGTGTACTCGGGTGTGTTCTGTGGTTCCCTGCTCTATGGCGACAAAAGCGAATACGTGGTCGCCACACCGCAGTACCGCGCCGCGGCCAACACGGCGATGGGTTGGAAGAATGCCAACCTACAGCGTTTTGGTGTGGTATTCTATGACAACATTGAGTAAAGCGGTTCAAAATAGGGCCGCAATATTCGAATGACTTCGAGGAATGCACGCGATACTTCGGTATCTGGATCCGTATCCTTCTGACGAACGCTTGCCATCACCCGGCACGCGCGAGTAAGGCCAAAATGTAAAAAACGCCCAATCGCGTATTCGGGTGCATGGCTTGGTTCGTCCAGTTGTCTTGATTAATGTAAGCCAAAAATCTCTTTTAATTGGTTATCAACATAGGGCCAGACCAGTGCAGTATACCCGCCAAGCTTTTGGTTTGGCGTTGTTGAGACACCCAACCGTACGACCCGTGCCTGCTCCTTTTTTTTCCGGGGCTCCTGGAAAAGGAACTGCGATATACCGCGTGGTGTATTCTCTTTCTTTATTTGCAAT
>JAJTFB010000073.1 GCA_021300015.1 Pirellula sp.
TCAAAACCAATAGCCATATCCCAACGGCCAATAGCATCCGATCCGGTGCGCGAGCTACCCGCTTGGCCTTGGCATCTGACATAAAAACATTCATCGCACAAAGCGATACAAAACGATACGGAAATCCAGAGAAGCGGCAATTCGACCCAGTATCGGCCAAGCCGCGTGCTCCATCCCCCAATTCACTAATTTTCCGATCTGTCCGATCTGTCCGATCTGTCCGATCCGTCCGATCCGTCTGATCCGTCTGATCCGTCTGATCCGTCCGATCCGTCCGATCCGTCCGATCCGTCTGATCCATTTCTTGACATCGCTTGGCAACTCCCATAACCTTCTTCTCGCCTAACCATAACATGCTCTCGAAAAGCATCCCTCCTCACAGGCCCTCTCTCGCATGCCTCATTGGACTTTCGATCAACATCTCGATGCGATGCAGGATCAAAATGTGCGATTCTCGCCCCGTGTCGGTCAAGGCACGAGATACCTACCCATAATCGATCCGAGCGGGAACCCCATACTCCGAGATCCAGCTATCGAACGCTCGGAAATCGAATCCTATCTTTCAAGTCAACCTGCCGAACACTTGTGTCTTCTCGAAGAATTTGCAGGTGACCTTCCTGCAATGAATGCCCGATGCCGCCTCGCGGTGCTTTTACCGTGCCGTAACGAAGCCCAACACATCCAGGATCGGCTGAATTTGTTGGCCGAGCAATTTGGTACCGATGGTCGTTTTCTAGACCGCGATCTCTATGAGGTCATCGTCCTGGTCAATAATGCGGCAGTTGAAAATGCCGATTCGACTGCGGAACTAGCAAGGAATTGGAGTCACCCGGCAGGGATGAACCTTTCGGTAATCCAAATGAAACATGCCGCAGACGAACGAGCTCCGCTGACGTATGCTCGAAAAATCCTCGCGGATTTGGCTCTGCTGCGAGCTACAAAAAGGAATACCTATCGCCACCCACTGTACCTTGTCAGCGAGGATGCCGACGTGGTTTGGAATGACCCCCGTCAATTGTCCGAAATGTTGAAAGCCTTCGACACACAGCCTACGATTGATGGGATTCGGGGCTACCAAGACCGGTGCCCATGGTTGCTCATCGATCATCCCATCTTGCTGTTGATGAGAAGGTCATGGAATTTCTGTGAATCCTATGCATCTTCGCGTGCGCTCCGACCGGATCGAAACCCTCGATACCAATTCAATTGGAACCGATGCGTAACAAGCGGTTGGAACAGTGCGTTTACCGCCGAGGTCTACGCCTGCATCGGTGGCTACAATCGCTTTCGGCAATTCGAAGAGGATCTGGATATCGGAGAAAAGATCTCGACATTCAGGGCTTATGAATCCCCGCAAGGTTTGATCCCTCAGGTCAATACAATCATCGGGTTACCCATTCGGGCCGAGGCCTCTCCTCGACGATGGTATTACCGGGCAGCCAAAGGGGTCGAACCCTACGATGATCAAAACGGATACGAGAATTTCTTCGCCCAAGAACACGAGGACTTCCTCAAAAGCAAACCCTTGAGCGAACTGAGCCTTTCTATCGCCCCGTTCTCCTCGCTCGAACCAGCCAACATTCCACTCCTCGAGGACATGCTCCAGAAGGACTTCGAGTTCCTCAGTCGGCTTCATGGGTCAAGCCACCTTGCCGCGATAGCTTACCAACGAATCCTGTCTTGGCTTGGTTTTGAATCAGGCCAGGCCTACATCAGCGATGGTCAAGTCTTAGTCCATTCTCTCGAAGGCGTCGGTCGAACGATTGGAAAATTTATTGCTCGTACCCCAAGGAAACCCGTTTCCCACTTGGACCAAGTCCTCCATGCTCCTCGACGCAGTTGCCCGGTTCGCAGTATTTAACTCACCCGAAATGGATATCCATTCAACCCACCCTTATACCGTATTCCAATCGTAGAACGCAAACATCCCCTGCGATAGACTCCCGGGTGGGACCTCGATGAAGCCGTCGGAAAGTCCAAGCGATCGGATGTCCCCAGATCCTTGGTTGGCCAACAACAAAGCGGTGCCGTCGGCTTGAATCTGAACCAACCGATACCAAACCAACCCCAATGTCTTGGAATCCGATCCGGCAACCTGGAGCTTCCATTTCCTCCGGCCCGATACCCGTCGAGCCATACGATCCAACAACTCCAACCCCAATCGCCGGAAAGTTACCGCAACACTTACCGGATTGCCCGGCAATCCCATAATCAATTGACCCTCCGATCCTACCGCACCCAATACCGGTGCGCCAGGCCGTATCGCCAAACGATGAAAAATCACCTCTGCCCCGCAAGAACGTACCGCCGCTGGAACATGATCGGTATCACCCATCGAGACGCCCCCGGTCAAGAGCACTGCATCGGAGACATCCAAGGCCTCGTTCAATCGCGTTTGGATCTGGCTAAGGTCGTCTCTGGCACTGACTCGGTTCCATTCGATCCATGGGCAGGCTCGCAGCATACTCTCGAGCAATGGTCCGTTCGAATCGCGGATCTGCCAAGGTTCGATCGGAGAATCCATCCCCATCAATTCATCCCCAGTGTTGATGATCGTCACTCGGACCTTCCTCGAAACATCGATCTGCGCTTCGCGATTCATCGATACGATCGACGACATCCTCGGCCCGTCGATACAACACCCCGCCTGTAGACCCACCTCATCCTGCTTCGCATTCTCTCCCTGACGGCGAATATTCCAACCATGGGGAATCTGGTCCAAGGAAATCGTCACCCAAACACGGTCGCTCTCCTCACGGCATCTTTCTCGTGGAATGACTACATCGGCTCCCTGAGGAACAACGCCACCGGTAAAGATCCGTATTGCCGTATCGGGACCGAGCACCAGTCGACGGGCTCCTGCGGCTGCAACGCCGGTCACCTCAAAGCAATCCCCCCCCGCTTGAGCCTGATCGGAATTCGTCCGAGGAAGCCGATTTGCAAGCTCACTGTATCGGAAGGCGTAGCCATCCATCGCCGAAATATCCAACGCTGGGCTGTCGCGGAAATTGAGAATCGGTCGGGCCAATATCCGCCCCGTCGCCTGCGAAACCTCGATTCGCTCATGCTCGACGACCCGCAGCCGTGACTCGAGCAAAAGATGCTTGGTTTGCAATTCGTCTAAGATATTCAGTTGCATGGGTGATCCAAAAGTTGTCGTTTTCAGAAGAAGGGGCCTTCAGGGTTTTGAACCCAAAACGCGTGCGTGCCATCGATCCTGAGATCTGACTGTATAATCGAAGTTTGGAGACTTATCGATAGCAACCCAAAAGGAGCAGCGATGGCACTGACACTCTGTGTAAATCGATCGACCCGTCAACTTGGCTCACTGGTCGCGATATTCCTCTTGGCCTCAATGTTGGCCTCCATGCTCTCTGGGAACCTTGCTTGGGCCAATGGCAAACCCCCGAACATTCTATTTGTCTTGGTCGACGATCAGTCTCCCTGGGACTTGAAAATCTACAACCCCGCGTCGAAACTCGAATCGCCCGTCTTAGACCAACTAGCCCGTCAAGGCATGGTGATCGATGGAGCCTACCACATGGGCTCTTTCTCGGGGGCTGTATGCACACCCTCTCGCCATATGATCATGTGCGGTAGAACGCTCTGGCATCTGCCGATCTCTCCAAAGGTCAAAGAACGCAACCTATGCCCTGCGAATCTTGAACTCCAAACGATCCCAGCGGTTTTTAATCGCGCCGGCTATGTCACGATGCGTACCTGCAAACAAGGCAACAGTTACGAAGCTGCCAATGAGCAATTCGCGATCCGCAAGGACTCGACCAAAAGAGGCGGAACCCCCCAGACCGGCAGCGCATGGCACGCCGAACAAGTCCTCGAATTCCTCGAATCAAGAAACGCCTCGATCCAATCGGGCAATCCCGAAAAACCCTTCTTGATCTATTTCGGATTCTCGCACCCCCACGATCAACGCGATGGAACCCCAGAACTCCTCTCCAAATACGGTGCCGTAAACCACACCGACCGAAATCAACTCCCTCGATCCAATCCCAACCAACCCCGAGTCCCTGAAAACTACCTTCCCGAACACCCCTTTCCCCACGGCCATCCAAACCTTCGAGACGAAGTCGATGTCAGCGGCGTCTGGGAAAATCGCGACCCGAACACCATCCGAAACGAACTCGGTCGCGAGTTTGCTTGTAGCCAATGGATCGACCAGCAAATCGGTCGCGTGCTGGATAAACTCGATTCCATGGGCGAACTCGAAAACACTTACGTCGTCTATACCTCCGACCACGGGATCGCCATCGGTCGACACGGCCTTCAAGGAAAACAGAACCTCTACCAACACACCTGGCGGGTCCCCATGATCGTCAAAGGCCCCGGAATCGCTCCCGGAACGCGTGCCGAAGGCAATGTTTATTTGCTCGATACCCTGGCGACCCTCTGCGACCTAGCAGGCATCCAAGCCCCGGAGTCCAACGAAGGGCTTAGCTTCAAACCAATCCTCATGGGCCAAAAAGAAACACTTCGCGATGTCCTCTACGGTGTCTACAACGGAGGTACCAAACCCGGGCTGCGGTGTGTCAAAAAAGGTCCATGGAAACTGGTCGAATGGGATGTGCTCGACGGAAAAGTACGCAAAACACAGCTATTCAACTTGGACGAAAATCCACTCGAGTTCCTCGACGAACACCATCGACCCGATATCCACCGCTTGACGGGCACCCAAGCTCTACCCCACCAAACCAATCTCGCCGAGGACCCGAATTACCAGGACAAACTCGCCGAAATGAGAGAATTGCTCCTCTCGGAAATGAAACGCTTGGATGACCCCTGGAGACTCTGGAACCAACCCCAAGAATCGCAAACACCTTAGGCTCGATTGCCGTATTCGGGTTTGACGTGTTCAGGGTTGCCTTGTTCGGGGTTGCCGTGGTTAAGGCTTGACCCGAACAAGCTTCATGATCCGTCCCGAAACGTTCCAGTCCTGGACATAGAGGTTCCCCTCCTTATCCCAATAGGAACCATGCGTGCCGCTGAAGATCCCCTCGATCCACTGCTCTTGCGGCACGTTGAAATTCCCTCCCTTGGCCGGATCCGGATTGTGACCCAAGACCGCCATGATGGTGTTGTTCTTGTCCAGAATAACCACCCGTCCATGCAAATCTGGTACCGATACATAATCCCCTTGGATCGCCACCGATGTGGGCATCCCAAGACCCGTGACGACCTCCTCGATGAACTCTCCCTCGAGGCTGTAATGGACCAACCGGCCCTTAGGCTGATGGTTCCGATCGCAAATCAATAAGCGGGCAGGGGTGTATCGGGTATCCAAGGTCATGCCGTGGGCGGTGTTGAACTCCTTGAGGCCATTGCCCTGGGTCCCGAAATGACTCAGGTACTTGCCCGTTTTGTCATAGCGAAATATATGATTGCTGGCATAACCATTCGAAAGGTAGATGTCCCCATCGAGCCCCACGGTGATCGCCGTTGGATTGAACTGTTTGAGATTCAGTCCCGACTCTTCAGGATACTTGAGCCTCAAGACCACCTCGCCGGTCGAAGCGTTGAATTTGATCCCCTCAGCGTTGGCATTGCGGGCCCCATAAATGAACTCGCCGTTGCCCTCGTCGCGAATCTCCATGTCGTGCAAACGTGTGTAGTCTCCCCCAAGGTAACTGTGGATGACTTTGCCATCCGGGGAAAACACATAAACCCCCTGGTCCGCACTGGTGTAGATATTTCCTGCCTTATCGATCACCACCGATCCGTGAGTCGGGCCAATGGCCGATTTGCCGTCGGGTCGGAGCCCCCAACCAGGAACGGTCTCGAACGTCATCAATCCAGCACCCATCCGCACCGGCTTGATGGCCGTCGCGGTGGCTTCCTGACCCGAGACGGGTCGAAACACGGAGGTTGTGATCAGCAATGCAAAGGCAAGCAGAGAGGTTTTCATCTAGAATCTCGTCAAATGGGAAAGATGTGAAGCTTAAGCAATCCATTCCGTTTCGCAGAATCCCTCCAAGGGGGATCCACCGGAGTGGCCCGTATTGTACATCAAGCCATCGGTAGGTTGCTCAGGTTCAAAAGAATGCTTGTAGTGTTGCCCAACTGGGCTACCATGGTTCGTTTTGAACACCCTGGTGTCCCGTTCCCAAATTTACTCCTGGAGTCCGCCTAAGCACTGTGCAAACCGAAGATTCAAAAACACCGGAAACCAACCAGGCGTCTACCCCCCCGACGGTTGATAATCTCAAGCGTTTGGCTGGTGATCTAGGGATCGAGGCGATCGACGATCCCACCTGGGCTAAACTCGCGATGTACTGCCAGTTGGCCTGGGACTGGAACACCAAAATCAACCTCACGCGACACACCACTGCGGAACTCTTCGTCCAACGCGATTTGCTCGATAGCTACCAACTTAGCAAACTCCTCCAACCCAACGAAGAAATCCTCGATCTGGGTACCGGTGGCGGAGTTCCAGGAATCCTTTTGGCCATCCTGCGGCCAGACCTAGATGTCTCCCTGTGCGATAGCGTCGCGAAAAAAGCGAAGGTCGCCCAAGACATCGTTCAAAAGCTCGGGCTCAACACCCGCGTCTTTCCCATCAGCGGCACCCTCGTGCTCGCCGAGGACCGTTTCGACTCGGTCGTCGCCCGCGGCGTCGGCCCTCTGGTCCGACTCTGCGGATGGCTCAAAGACGAATGGCACAAGATCGGACGACTCCTTGCCATCAAAGGACCTCGCTGGGTCGATGAGCGGGGCGAGGCGCGACACCGAGGACTCCTCCAAGGACTGCAACTTCGACGCATGGCGACCTACCCTATGCCGGGTACCGAGTCCCAAAGCGTCATTCTTCAGATCGCTCGGAGCACAAGCCCCTTTGCCAAAACTCAAATCGGCACCATCGAGGAATAACCCCTACCCTCGGTGCTTACGCAACCATCCGCGTACCATCGCCACTCCTACAGCCACGGCGATAAATGGACCCGTCACAAAAATCGTCTTCGGTCGATAAACAAACAACCCAAAGACCAACGTGCATGCGATCATCAGCACGGTACCACCAGGGGCCCGTCGGATCGCTTCAACCGCCGGCCAAGCCAGCCACATGCAGATCAGCACCAACCCTACTTTGCTAAACGTATCGGTCGCCAACCAACGCTGCCCATCCCATATCGCTGGGGCAAACCGCATCGATAGCCCCATGCAAAGCAGCACTACCCCAGAAATCAACGCCATCCAACGCGGCAACGGATTCGAGGTTGGATTCATCAATAAGCTTCCAACAGCCTAAGCCAACGCTGGACGGGCAATAGCAACGGGGCCTCAACGAGTTTTGATGAGTCCAAATCGCTCCCCTGTCGCTGCACGCTGTAGCCGTTCTTACGAATCCTCTCGACAAACGCATCGACCCCCTTGTCGCTGCTGTTGACAAAGTAACTCGCGGCCTTAAACGGCTCGCTCGGATTGATACGAAGCCCCCGAGGAGCCTTGGGGTTGCTCAACCACACCCCGCGAAACAACTCCGGAAACTGAGCGGCCGTGATGTATGCGAGGATCGACCCACTATCAAATCCACCTACCGCAATCCTTCTTCGATCGATCGAATAAGTCCTCGCAAGCCACGTTTGCATCCGCATCCCGACCTCGACCTCCTCAAAGCTCCATCCCTTCTCGTCCGAGGATTGTGCAACGGCGATGATCCAACGATGCTCCCTGGCAAAGGGCTCCCAAGCCGCAGCCCACTGCGATTGATTCAACGATCCGGCATCCCCAAAAAGGACCAGCAATCCATGGGGTACCTTCTGGCTGTAGTTCGATGGAACAATCGCAAACGCCTTGTTCTTTACGTCGCTGATGGGTATCTGAATCGTTCCAACCTGCGACTTGCCCTCGGCCGGTTCTGCTGCTGGTTCTGCGGCTGGCTCATTCGCAGCCTCGGGCGCAACTTCGGGCTGATAATCCCACTCGAAGTCAGCCTCGGGACGTGTCGAAGGATCAAGCTTGATGCGGCTTGCTACCCCAGCCCCATCGCGAACCTCTAACTCCACAGCAACCCGGTAATTCAAGTTCGCCAACTGGTTCTCCAAACTCCGTTTCTCGTCGATCCGGACTCCATTGATCGATTCGATCACCCACCCAGATCGCAATCCAGATCCAGCCGCCGGTGACCCTGGAACGATGTAGCTGACCTTCGGTGCATTAGCCGCAGACGCCGGATCGATCAAAATCCCCAAATAAGGCTCCTTGTACAACGGCATTTCGCGAGCCAACGTTGCGGTGATCTCTTTGCGATCCGAGCCTCTCTCTACGACCAAAACCAATTGCATCCCCGCATCGAGCGGACCCATCGCATGCTTGAATTGGGAATGATTCGCCACTGGCTTGAGATTCGTTACACTAGGCCCCGCAGCGACAACCTTGTCCCCAATCTCCACACCACCCTCGGCCGCCGGAGAGCCGGGAGTGACCCCTTCGATCACCACCGGTTGACTGTACTCGTCCTCTCCCCGCCAACGTATCCCCACCTTGCCCGGGTAGATGTCCTGTCCAGCTTGCATCTTAGGCAAACGCTCGAGCACATCGGTTAACGGAATCGCAAAACCTATCCCCGAGTCGTACCACTGCTCGACCTCTCCCTCGGTGACGATCCCCGGATTGATTGGGGTCAAGATGCCCATCACCTTGCCTTGCAAATCGATCAATGGCCCACCATAGTTTTGAGGCGAAATCTTCGTGTCGGTCTGAATGGCCTTGTCCCAGATGCGCCCCTGAGCGCTGAGAATACCAGCCGAACAACTCCCGATCGATGGGTCAAAGGTCTTGCCGATCGCTAAAGCCCATTGGCCAATCAACCACCCGGACCGGTCGCTCGGCATGACGGGCCTGATCGGTGCATCGACCTCGATCTTCAACAACGCCAACTCACGGCTAAAGTCCCTCGCTACCAACTTGGCCGTCTTGCGCTGCTTGTCCGGTAAGACGACCGTGATCGATGCCGGCGGGAACTTGAACTGGAACGTGCTGGTGATGATCCAACCATCGGCTCCGACGATCGTGCCGGTCGATGGCCCCGAACTGGCCACTTGCCGATTGACCAACTCGGCTCCCCCGAACGTCTCGACCTGCACAACCGAATCTTGGACGAATCGAGTCGCAGACTCAAAAGCCGACTGCTCGAGTTCCTCGAGTCTAAGCGGACTCTGCGCAAGCGTTCGCGATCCGGCGTTCGATCCAAAAACGATCGAACCGAGAAGACCAAACGCCCAGACCCATCGGAGGTACTCCCGTTTCATGCAACTGCTTCTAATCGGCATCGGTTTTTCCTAAGGACGAATTTGCACACGGAGCAACTCCGTGCCCCGCTGTACGAGCAATTGAAAAGAATCCCCTCGTTCGATCGTTTGCAGGATTTGTTCGAACGACCTCTGCGAATCGACCCGCTGGTCATTGACCAACAAAACCAAATCATTGGCCTCGATCCCTGCACGAGCAGCAAGCGAATCCTTGCGGACCCGATCGATGTACGCCGGTGTCTTGGGAATCACATTGGGGATCAAAACCATTCCAAGATCCAATGCCCTATGCGGGTTCTTAGCCAACGCTAGCGACGCACCCGCCGAACGGGTTTTACCGGCCAAAATGCGCTCCACCGATGCGGCCGCAACCTCAGCAGGGATGCTGTAATTGAGCCAAATTCCACTCTGCTCGTCTCGCAACTCCTTGCCGATGACCCCGACCAATCGCCCCCCTAAATCCACGAGTGCACCACCGGCCGCACCCGGATTGTTGGTCATCACATCCACCACAATCACCTTGCCGCGATAGACCGAACGAAGTCCTGTGTACTTCGACTGCAAGTCCGATACGGCCATGACCACCCCCTTTTGGTACGAACAAGCTTCGTTGCCCGCTGCGATCCCAAAGAGATTCGTGATCGAAAAAACACGCTGACCAGGCCTCACCTGGGCCTTCGCTTCCAAGACAAATCCAGGCAATTTCGAATTCTCAACTCGCAAAAGGGCGAGTTCGCACTCAGGATCTACCCCGATCATCTCGGCGTCGAGCCGTCGTCCATCGTAGGTCACCACGCGGACCTTATCGACATCCAAGACCGTCGACCAACTCGTCAAGATCGTGCTGCCATCCCCGATGACAACCCCACTTTGGTAACTCTCGAGCCCACGCATGCCCCCGGCACCATAGAGTTTCACAACCGACCGCTGGGCGTTTTGAAACAACTCCTCGAGTCCACTCAAACTACCCTGAGCGATCGGCACCTCGGAACTTGGCTTGTCCTCGGCGATTCCCCACGGAGTACTCAACAGAAACACGACGAGGATCGCCCCTATACGCAATGCCAGATCGATCATGGCTGACCTCCCGGAACACCCTCGGTTTTCTCAACAGGCAACGTATCGAGTTTAAGCCATTCGACAACCAATCGAGATTCCAACCCGTAATTCAATCGCACGCGACTGGGCATGGGTGCCATCGGTGATGCCGCGTCGTAGTCAAAATAAACCTCTGCCGGGTCCGTCTGCCGATCGGTAAACAACTCGATTAACTCGATGTCACCGCTTGAGAGCGATGTGTACACCTCGGCGGTGACCTCCCCCAAAACCACCCTGGTCATGTCGAGCAAGCCTTGCTTGCCCAAGACCGGGCTCTGGCCGATGTAGATGACCTCTCCGAGCTTGCGGGGCCCTTGCTCGTGCCATTGATACCAAAGCCTCATCGCGATCGAGATAGGAAGTGGGTCCTGGTTCTGAATCCAAGATCCCCAGCCACCTTTGACCGGGACCGATGAAGTCTTGTCGGCTAGTGCCCAGTGAATTTTCTCCGGATCGAATCGAGTTTCGACCGCCGTGGATTCCCCGAGCACACTGCCTACAAAACGCACTTGCAACGCGTCGTCCGGACCGCCCGTTGGCAATGCAGGTTTGCGGGACTCCTGCAATTTGACGATCCGATCGAGCTCGGAACGATTGAAATAGTAGTTTCCAAACCCACGTCGCGATTCGTACTTCTCAGCCAAACTATCCTTCGACGCTGCAGGCTTAGCCTCGCCAGGTCGCTTTGCGCCTTGCTCAGAACTCCCCTCAACGATCTTGTCCAGCTCGCCAGGTTGATGCAGACTCTGAAGCCTTATCGCCGATTCTTGAACCCCCTGCTCGTTGCGATACCGAAGTGCAACTCGCCAGTAGTCTGGAAAAATCCCTAGTACATTCTTCAATTGGTTCGATGTGGAAATGTCGCGATCCCCAAGCCGCAACACTTCGTCTCCGTAACGAAGCCCCCGTCGGTAAGCATCGCTGGACTCAAGAATGTTCGAAACCACCACGCGCCCCTGGGGGTCGCTCGCTACGGTGAAACCTAACGTCGCATGGTCGACGATCCGTCCGGATCGCAGATTCCCATAAAAGTTCATCGCCTGCTTGATCGATATCGCATAACCTACCCCAACATTGACCCGACCTCGTTTCTCAAACGAACATCGACCGTTGATACCGATCAACTCCCCATCGGCATTGAACAACGGTCCACCTGAATTCCCAGGGTTGATCGACGCGTCGGTCTGAATGCAGTCGCTATACTCGAGAATCGTTCCCGATGGATACTGGTACCGACGAACGCCACTGATAAGCCCATAGGTCACCGTTGGCTGCAAATTGGTCGCTAGGACAAACGGATTGCCCGCCGCAAAACACCATTGCCCCACGCGAACTCGATCCGAATCACCGATCACCGCCGTCGGGAAATCATCCCGACCATACATCTTCAAGACCGCTAGATCCCCAGTCGGATCAATCCCCGCGACGACCGCCTCGTACATCTTGCCGTCGTTCATCCCGCATCGCATGCGGTGCCCAAACGGACTCGAAACGTGAAAGTTCGTCAGAACATAGCCATCGGCAGAGATGCACACGCCGCTCCCGCCACCCTGACTGTCCAGGCCAAAAACCCCAACGGTGGCCATCGATGCCTTGCGCATCGCCTCGACCCGCTTCTGCTGGGCAGAGAGCACCTCCGGATCTAGCTCCGGTTCCTGCTGCGGCGCCCCAATGGCCAGCCCTGCACCCAAGAGCACTAAACAAATCGAAGCCATTCGACACAGACTTGATACGTTCGCTTGGGTGTTCACTGGCCGGCTAACCATCGCAGGGGGTCTTCGGGTCGCTGGCTCCGCAACGGAGCCAAATCGCAATGCTACCGAGCATTGTAGCGACCACAGAAGATGTCCAAGCGCTCTTGGCCAAAGGATTTTCAGCGGATTTCTCTTTTTTGATGCACGAGAAACTTCCTAGATCCGTGTTCTAGTGGGAGCCTGCATCCACATTCTTGGCCTTGTAACCACCCCGGGATCGGAAGTAGAGGAACAAAAGCCCGTAGATCGCTGCCATCGTCAAAGGGACCAACGATGTCAGTCTCAAGGCTTGCCGGCCCCCGTAAAGACCTGCGTCTGTCACGAGTTTCTGATCGTCAGCGGCGGTCTTGGATGCCTCCTGCCACCATGCCGACAACTCCTCGTTGTTCTTGTCCGCACGACCTTGGCTCTTGAGAAGCTCCGAGGCCCTTGCCAACTCCTTGCCGCCATCCTCGAGCACTCCTACCTTGGCTCCGTCCAAACCAGTGACCTTGAATCCAAAGAACGAATTCTCTCCCGGAGCTTTGTAACGGTCATAAACCGCAGGACCTGTCTCCTTGAGATTCGCCGTCGCGTTGTAGTCCTGCTTGAACCCGATTCCAGGACCACCGAGCAACCCAGCCGACAACATTCCGATACCACCCAAGGCTCCGATCGTGATCGCTCCACCCTTGGGGAATTGCTCCGATGCAACAGCAAGCATCGTTGGCCACAGGAACGTCTTACCCATCGCGTAGACCGTCGCGGCGATCACACATGCAAACACAGACGTCGCCAAACCCAACATGTTCAAGCCGACAAAACCAAGCAGTGCGCTGACAAACAACAACCCCAGCGGCGAAATCCGATGAACGATCGGTCCAGCAAAAAAGCGAAGCAAAAACATCAAGGCCGACGTGTAGACGAAAAGCAACAGGCCTCGTTGCTTCGACTCCATGATCGTACCGGTGATCTTCGTGATCCACGAGTCGGTTCCCAACTCGACGTATCCGACCAAGGCGTGGACCAACAGCAGTACCAACATCAACGGAGCAAAAACCTGGGTGAACATCTCCACCAAACTCACTCCCGCTTGGCTCGCCTCAGACCTCGGGAACCTCTGTCCCAAAAGCATCAGTCCATAAAGAACCACAGGCACCAAGAAAAGCGATATCTGCACCTCCCATGAAACCGGTGTGCCTCCATCTGGATTCATGAAGTACGAAGCCAATCCCCCGACAATCAACCCTCCAGGCCATCCCGCATGCAAGATGTTCAGGTAGTGGGTCTTGTTGTTGGGAAACAAAGTCGCAACCAACGGATTGACCACCGCTTCTGCAATCCCATTGCCAATCGCAAATAGGAACATCCCCCAAAACAAACACTGAAATGCAGCGTCCTTGCCACCCGAAGCAAACGCATATCCAGCCGCTAATGTCAAAATCGCCGAAACCAAATGCGTCACAAACGCCAAACTCATCAACCGACCATACCCAAGCGTGTCGGCCAAAAACGAACTCAACAAAATGATAATCCCAAAACCCGTCAACCCACCGCCGGTGATCTGACCTAGCTCGGTCATCGTAAAACCAAACTTCTCAGCCCACTGACTGAGTATCCCAGCCCGGATCGAAAAACCGACCCCGGCTGCAAGAATGGCCATAAAACCTGCCCATAACAATCGCTGGGCATTCGGGGACGACACACCGGTCGTTTCGGTCGCTGTACTCATGGTCTCGTGTTCGCTAGCTGGAAGGATGAAAAGGAAGGATCGACGGGGGATACAAACTGTCCATCACACCCCCGGGGTCTAACCCCGAGAGTCTAATCGCCAACGGTCTTGATGGCTACCACACTCGCAAGATAAAGGCCTAATCCTTGACCTTACCTACGCCCTGAGAACGGGTTTCTCCAAAAATCCGACATTTCTTCGCCAATCGTCAAGTTCCCTTTGCCCGGCCTACCCAAATCCCCAAGGCTCCCGATTCCCCCTTGATCTCAAAGGGAATTCTCAGCTATTTACCGATTCGATTGTCCCAAACCAACGCTTCTGCACTCCCATCTCTATGCCACTGACCAATCCCGCCAACTCGAAATCGAAAGCCAAATCGCCAGGCCAACCCCGCGTCTGCTTCGATGTCCTGTGGCTCTCTGGCCAGAAACCTGCCCCGGACCCGCTCCCGTCGCGCGAAGAATTTCTCGAACTCAAAACCACTCGGTACCCGACCAAAAAGAAAAAGCGAACCAGCGTCAATATCCTTGCTTCCCTTCTCGCCGTCGGCCTGTGCTCCCTGGCCTCCTACGCCCTGCTCCAATCAGACTGGCTCCCTGGCGAAACCCCACAACAAACCCCACATGGGATCACCGCAGAAAATCCCAGTTCCCATGCCAATGCACACGCCCCGGCACCCTTGACCCCCGAACAACAGCGGCAAGCCGACGAGACGATCGAAGCGATCCTAGCCCTCCAAGAAATGGCCGTGCCGAACAACCCCAATCCACCACCGACCCAAAAACGTTGATCCCGGCCTCGGCCGTTCCCAACCAAAGGAATCTCGAATGATCACCTTGCGATCCTTCCAAAGACCACTCCCATCGATCCGCCTCTTTTGCTCGATCGGCCGCTCGATCTCTCTGGCCGCTTGCCTTGCTCTGGCCGCTTGCGTTGCTCTGCCTGTGAACTCCCAAGCGCAATGGCAACTCGAGGACAAACCATCCAAACCCGCACCATCCAAACCCGCACAAGTGAAACCCGCACCAGCGAAACCAAACCCCACGAAGCCAGCGTCAACCAAAACAGCGTCAACCAAGACAGCGTCAACCCAAAAAGCCTCTGCCAAAACCGATCCTGAAAAACCCACCGCATCCGAAACCGTATCCGAAACCACACCGGTTCAAAACTCCCCATCTGCCGACAAGCCGATGGCTAAACCACCTCAAATGCACGCGGTCGATCAGGATCACCTGCGCTACATCCAAGTCCCTCGCGCGACGGTTCGATGCGGACCCGGCTCCGATTACTACCCCACTGCAACCCTAGCGAAAGGCTCGAGCGTCGAAGTCTACGTCCAGACCGATGACGGTTGGTCCGGCATTCGCCCCCCTGAGGGTAGCCATAACTGGGTCCAAGCCGATGCGCTGTACCTGATGCCAGGCGGACGCATGGCCGAAGTCGCTCAAGACTCCATTCCGGCTTGGGTCGGGTCCGATACGGTCAAAAACGAAGAACTCCTGTTTCAAACCGAACTCTCCAAGACCCAACCCGTTGCGATCCTCGGTGAAGCCTATCGAGGCCAAGGCGACGAAAAGAAACTCTGGTTTCGTATCGCTCCACCCCAAGGCGAATTTCGCTGGATCAAGTCCTCGATGATCGGGGTCATGCCCGTCGCTAAAGATCCCGCCGACCTAGAAAAATCGCCAGACAAGACCAACTCACTCGTCAGCCAAGCCACCTACCAAGAACCAACCGAATCGAAATTGGCGTGGAGCGACGAAGCCGAACAAACCCAACGCGCTCGGCAAGAAATCCAACGCGAACAACAAAAAATCGATCAGGAACTTAAGGCAAGCCGAATCGAAACCAAATCCAAGTCCTCGATCCTCGCGAAATCTCCTACTCAGACGCAACCAAACCAATCGCAATCAACCCAATCGCAACCGAGAAGCAAACCGAAGCCCCAAACAAGGACACAACCCCAATCCAGTCCCCCATCCTATCGGCCATCAACCAACCAACTACGCCAGCGCATCGAGCAACGCCAGGTCGGACCCGAACAAACCGACTCGATGAACCACGTCCTTGGAATCTTCGGTCTGAGCTTGGTCGATCCAAACAATATCCAAGGACACCCACTCCAAGGACGCACAAGATCGCCGGCCCCACAACCGTATGCCAACGCTGCGCCCTATGCCAAGGCTGCGCCTTATGCCAATGCTGCGCCTTACGGCCTTGCCACAGACAACCCGAACCCAGGAGCCATCGCGGGGATCGAACATCTGCCTCGACCCTCAGGTCGCTACGCTCCGAACCGATTTCCCGAGAGGAGCTACAACCCCGAGGACTCCCTTGCTATCGATTCGGCTGGCTCTTACCCCGAAGATCGCTTAAAAGTATCCGCCGCTTCGTTTGCTCCATCCGCCCCGTACGACTCAGAGACGATGCAAAACGAAGTCGAATCGTTTCAAACACCGCAAATCCAAGACGCCCTGGTCCAACTCTCGGTGATCGTAAGTCGCCCAGCCGAACAATGGAATCTTGCCCCACTTCGCGATTCGGCCCAAATGTGGATCGAACGGGGCGAAACTCCCCTCGTGCGCGGTGAAGCAAGACTGCTTCTGGATCGCATCGAACGCTTCGAATCGGTCCGCCAACGATCCTCTGCTTCGCCAATCGCTCCCCCCACGAATTTCTCCGATGCGATACCCCTGAGATCCCCAGCCTCGGAGTCCGAAATGTCCGGCTGGCTCGTCGCGGTCCATACCTCGTTGCCAGGTCAGCCAGAATTCGCGATCACCGATGACCTGGGGAACGTCAAAGCCTACGTTCGACCTACCACGGGTCTGAACCTCAGACGCTATGTCCAGCAACCTGTCACCATTTTTGGGCCCCAAGGCTTCTTGCCTAACCTCAACGCTAAACAAGTCGTCGCCGATCGTGTCGTCCGATTGCGATAGAAAGCCTAGACTGTTTTGGTTCACCGGCAAGTGGAATCTACCGCCTCATAGCTAACGAAGTTTGAAGGCATCCTGCACGGGGATTTCGCCGCGTCATGCGGCGAAGGTTTATCGCATAGTGCCAAAGTCGGAATGGAAGGGAGCAGATCCTCGTAAAGGCCCGGGCCACATTCCGACCTCGGACTTCACGACGCTCGGGTTGCACCTCTGCAGAGTTTTATCCTCCGTGAAAGTACCTTTGTTGTAATCGCTTCGAAGCCGCTAGGCAACTTGTTTCGTTGCAGCGTTTTCCTTGACGCAATTTGCAAGCCGATTCCAGCTTTCAGTCGCGTTCTTTTCCGATCACCTCGCTGAGCCCTGCATTACGCCATCCTTGGATCTCGCGAAAAGCATCCTGCAAGCTAAGTGCTTCGCCCGGCATTGGATGGTCTAAACGCTTATGAACCACTGCATCGTGCCAGTTGGGTGACGGCAAATCAGCGGCATTGTTCGCAAGGTCCTGCCAAATCAGTTCCATTGCGAGCAATTTCTCGGATCGGGTTAGCGATCCAACAAGTGTCTCTACTGTCATATCGGATTCTCCCTGCCATATCGGATTCTCCTCGGGGAGAAATCTTACACTAAACTATCGTTCGGCTCAACCTACGAGCGAACGCCTAATTTCCTCTTGTGATTCCCGAGCAGCGGAATCCGCTTCTCAGTCCGCGGCGGCGGACGGTACTCGTCCTCGACGCATTCCATGATAGCAATCCGATCCATTGGTCCGCAAGTTCCCCGGAACCGCTTCGAACAACGATCGGCATCGCCGCAGTTCAAACAGCCATCGAGTACGAGTACCGTTTCACTGAGTACCGCTTCGCTGAGTACGAGTACGACGAAATCCAGTGCGATGCACCATCCTGGAATCGGTTAGAATGTCGCTTACTCGCCCTCCTGCATCCCCTCGGTGATTCTCCTAACTGCTGGTGCCTCATGCTTACCCTCCCTTCAAAATTTCTCTCGGCTTCCCGAATGCTCGCAGCATGCGCCCTGTCTGCAGTCGGTACTTGGAGTGCCTGGGGGCAATTTCCAGCCGATCACTTTGATAAAATCGAACCCAGCGCTGCGATCGAACTACCAGGAACGGAGCGTCTAAGTGTCCAAGGGGACATCGCCTCGGAATTGGTTGCCGGAGTCGATCGATTCTTGCTCAAGCAGATCGAATCGTCGATCCAGACCAGGGAATCGAGTTGGCCTAAACCCGGCCCGACAGTCGGATCGTACATCCAAGGAATCGAAAAACTTCGGGCTCAATACGCCCAGAGTATCGGATTGATCGATCCACGCATCGAAGCATCCGAGTGGATCTTGGAAAGATCGCTTCCGAAAAACCTCCAGGACATGGCCCGCAAGGAATCCTCTGGAGAGTCTCTCGGTCGTGCTGGTTTGGCAAGCGACGAGACGCTGAGAATCGAGCGCGTGCGTTGGCCGGTCCTCGAAGGATGGGAAGCGAGCGGACTGCTGCTGATTCCCAACCAGATCCGTTTCGGAGCGGTCCTTGTCCCCGACGCATCGCAGATGCCCGAGAATCTCTGCGGGGTAGGACCCGGCTCGAATACCGATGGGCTTGCCCTGGCCCGAGCAGGGGGGCTGGTCGTTATCCCACAGGTTGCCAGTCGCCACCGCGAGGCTCGGCAGGGACGCGCCGTGATGACCGATCAAGAATACCTCTACCGATCCGCCTTTGTACTGGGCAGGCATCTGCTGGGCTATCATGTCCATCAGAACATGTCGGCAGTCGACTTGCTCAAGAAAACCATTCCGGATCGGCCTATCATGGTCGCCGGTTGGGGAGAAGGTGGCTGGATCGCGTTGGCCACTGGGGCAAGCGACCCTCGGATCGATGCCACGATCGTTGCGGGCCACTTTGGCCCCCGGGAAAACGTATGGAGCGAACCGATCCATCGCAACGTGCAGGGACTGCTGAACCATTTTGGTGACGCGCAGCTTGCGGCCTTGATCGCTCCGCGTCTCCTCGTGGTCGACCCGGTCCCTGGTCCGAGTGTGCAAATCGCAGGTGACGGGGGAGCCCCTGGCGTGTTGCAAGGTCCGCAAGCCTCGCAGGCAAGATCCGAGTTCGATCGCGCCGAGCGAATACTCACCCATTGGGACCTTCAGAGTCGCTTGCAATGGATTGAACCGACGGATCAAGCAAGCAACCCTCAAGCATCGATAAGCGACCGTGCGATCGCTGCGGCAATTGGCAAACTCGATCGAGATCGTTTAGATCCTGCGAATATTTCTTCTATGCGAACTCCGATGGATCAGGACGACTGGGGGATGATTCGATCCGCCGAATCGCGCCGCTTGGAATGGCTCGCGGGACTCGACCGCTGGCAACAGCGCAAACTCGACCTGATCCAATACGAACGCGATGCGCACTGGAAGAACCTCGATACATCGACCCCCGAGAAATTCGCCCAAAGCGTCGAACCTTATCGGGACGAATTCCGCCATCAGATCATCGGCCATTGGGACCTGGAAAAGAAACCGCTCGCACCTCGGACCCGCTTGGTCTACGAACGGGAAAAATGGCGCGGCTATGAAGTCGTGCTCGATGTGTTCGACGACGTGATCGCCTATGGAGTTCTGTTGGTTCCCAAGTCCACCGAGCCAATTTTGAATCGTCCCTGTGTGGTGTTTCAGCATGGCCTCGAAGGGCGTCCGACCGATACGATCGTCAAGGACCATCCGGCCTACCATGACGTATCGGCCCAGTTGGCCGAACAAGGGTACGTCGTCTTCGCACCACAGAACCTGTACCTGTTTACCGATCGGTTCCGCACGCTCCAGCGCAAGAGCAATCCGCTAGGACGCACCCTCTTTTCGACGATTGTTTCGCAACATGAGCAAATCGTGAAGTGGCTCGCAAGTCGCCCTGAAATCGACGCTCAAAGGATCGCGTTTTACGGCCTATCCTATGGAGGCAAAAGTGCCATGCGCATCCCAGCACTTGTCCCTGAGTACTGCCTTTCGATCTGTTCTGCAGACTTTAACGACTGGGTTTGGAAGAATGCGAGTACCTCGGCACCTTACAGTTACGTGTGGACGATGGAATATGAAATCTTTGAATTCGACCTTGGGCGCAAATTCAACTATGCTGAGATGGCGACTCTGATCGCACCTCGTCCGTTCATGGTCGAGCGAGGCCACTTCGACGGAGTGGCCCCGGATGAACGGGTGGGGTTGGAATTTGCCAAAGTCCGCCGGATGTATTCGGCGCGACTTGGTATCCCAGAGCGAACGTCCATCGAATGGTTCAATGGACCCCATACGATTCATGGCGTCGGTACGTTCGAGTTTCTCAAGACGCACCTACAGCCCGCATCACCCTAAGCTCAAGCAGGGGGCATCATGACCCGAGTTCCACGAGTTTCGCAGCGTCGGTACAACGGTTGGCTCCTAGGACTCGCAGCCTTGATATTGCTCGGGTTGAGCCCCACTTGCACGGCCCAGAGCAAGGCCACCGAAGCACCTAGGAAAGCTCGGCAGGTCTTGGACGATCCGATCCAATCGGTTCCGGAAGTTCTCAAACCCTGGATTCCTTGGGTCCTCTGGGACGAGCGTTCCTCCGAGTCCCCATCGACCTATCGCAACGCTGGCGAAAGGATCGACTATTGGCCATCGCAAGTCGAGATCCAGGCCGAGGACCGCAGCGGGAGTTGGAAAGTCCCCGTGGAGGTCTTTCGGGAAACTTGGTTCCCTTTGCCCGGTGGACTCGAACATTGGCCGCAGAAGGTCACCGATGGCAAACAAGAACTCATCGTCGTCGAGCGAGGGGCTAGTCCGTCCGTCAAACTCCAGCCGGGCAAGTACCTCTTGCAAGGGCAATGGGAGTGGAAGCAGATGCCTCAAAGGATTGCCGTCCCACAGAGCTATGGATGGGTAAGTCTCAGCGTTCGCGGGGAGCCTGTCCTGACTCCCAACTGGGACAACTCCGGATTGCTCTGGCTCAGTCGGGCAACCGTCGGTGAGGTCCAGCAGGACAACCGCTCGTTCGACGTGTATCGCTTGCTCGAGGACGGCTCCCCGATGTGGCTACGGACTCAGATCGATTTGACGGCAACGGGAAAGAGCCGCGAGGAGGAACTCGGGTTCGTTTTACCCGAGGGTTGGCAGTTGTCGTTCGTCAACAGTCCGATCCCTGTGGCGATCGACGAGGCGGGCAAGCTCAAGGTGCAGCTCAGGGCCGGGAACTGGAAGATCCTCATCGACGCGTTTCGCACCGAGGACCTTCGAGAGCTCAAGTACTCCGCGCAGACGCCCCCGGCCCTGCCTGTCGAGTTGCTGGCACTCCAAGGGGCACCCAACCTACGGACCGTCGAACTCCAAGGTGTCTTACCGATCGACGCGGCGACGACGCAATTTCCCGCCAATTGGAGAAACTTGACGGTCTATCAGTGGAAGACCGATTCGGCAGCCCGTTTGGTCCAGAAGAATCAAGGGATGGGTGTCGAGAAACCCAACCAATTGGATATCCAAAGGTCTCTTTGGCTCGACGACGACGGACGCGGCATGACGTATGTCGACTTGCTCAATGGAGAGCCCAAGCAGATCACTCGTTTGGATGTGGCCAAGGACCATCAGCTCGGAGTCGTTCGCATCGAGGGCCAGAGGCAGTTGATCACACAGAACCCGACGACCGGTTCGGAGGGGGTCGAACTGAGGATCCGCAGACCGACGATTGAAGCGGTTGGTCGCGCGACGAACATCGGAACGATTCCAGCGACGGGTTGGCAAACACCGGCCGATCACCTCTCGGTGACCTTGTACATGCCACCGGGTTGGCGGATGTTCGCGCTGTTCGGTCCGGATCGCGTCGAAGGGGATTGGCTCACGTCTTGGACGCTGCTGGATCTATTTTTGCTGCTTGTCTTCAGTTTGGCCATGCTGCGGCTCTACGGATGGATCCCTGGTTTGATCGCATTCGCAGGTTTTGCTCTGACCTACCATGAACCTGGATCTCCCAGGTGGACGTGGTTCTTTCTGTTGATTCCGGTAGCTCTGCTGCGGGTCATCGGTCCCGAGAGAAACCTTAAGGTTCTCGGTTGGTGGAGAGATATCGCTCTAGGGGTTTTGCTGTTGAACTTGATTCCTTTTGCAGCGACACAGATCCAAAACGGGATCTATCCGCAACTCGAACCGAACAACGTCAACATGCCTTACCGAACCCTCTTCCAGTGGATGGATCAAACCTCCAACCAAAGGGTCGATCGAACGGGGGAATCTCTAGTCACACGATCGGATGCTTCGGCTACTTCGGCCCTCAATTATGTTCCGATGCCCCAGATATCGATGCCCCAGACATCGAATCAAATTGCGGGCCAGCCATCTCAGTTGACCAACATGCTCTTCGATCCCAAGACCAGCATACAGACCGGGGTGGCCAAGCCGCAGTGGCTCGGCAATTCGGTCCTGTGTGTTTGGGATGGACCTGTATCGGACAGCCAATCGATTCGCCCGATTTTAATCTCCTGCAACGCCCATCGCGTGATGACGATCGCTCGCCTTTTCCTGATGGTTTTTTTGTTGGGCATACTCCTAGGTGGGATCGCCGGACCTTGGTACAAGCGGCCCAAGGGCGGATCGGTCGCGCCACTGGATTTAGGTCCAGATACGAAACGCGTGCCCCAAGGCGCCGCAGGGCCCCTCTTGCTTGCTTTCTTCGCGATGTTTGCTGGATGGCCCCTGGAGTCGGCATCGGCGCAGGTTCCAGACCAGGGGACACTCGATACGCTTCGAGAGCGAGTCAAGAGCGCAAGCGACGCGTTGGAAAACGCGGCGGAAATTCCCGAGATGCTCTTGAAGGTCACCGACAATCGACTGGACATCCAAGCGACGGTTCATGCGATCCGATCCGTGGCTGTGCCTTTGCCCGGCAAAAGTCCCACATGGTTTCCAAGCCGCATCCAGATCGACGACCAAGACGCGGTGGTGGTACGACGCGAGGACGGGCATTTATGGGTCCTGGTGCCCGAGGGGATCCACCGTTTGAGAGCCGAGGGTCGGATCGTCGAATCGACCGAGTGGTCATGGAGCTTTATCCTCACCCCTCGCAAGTTATCGATCGAGGCGGCGGATTGGACCTGGAGCGGGCTCCAAAGCGACGGCAGGCCCGAGAATCAAGTGATCTTTGTGCGCAAGGAGCAGTTGAAAGAGGGACAAGCGACCTATGACCAAAAGAACTTCCGTTCGGTATTTTTGATCGAGCGCCGGCTCGAAATCGGCTTGGTTTGGAAACTCTACACGAAGGTACGGCGACTGAGCAAGCCTGGCAAAGCGGTCTCGATCTCGGTCCCGACTTTAGAGAAAGAACAGATCATCACGACGGGGATTACGGCTCAAAACGGCAGCGTCGAGGTGAACTTTGGAGCCGAGCAGATGGATTGGGAATGGCAATCTGAATTGCCGATTGCACCAAGCATCACCTTGGTATCGAAACCTGCGAACAACCTTGTCGAAAAGTGGCTTGTGGAAACCTCACCAGTATGGAGCATGAACTCCGAGGGGAGCAAACCGATTTTCGATATCAGCAGACCAACCTTGGTACCCGAGTGGAATCCATGGCCGGGCGATTCGGTGGTCCTCCACTTCCAGCGTCCCTTGGCTGTTGCGGGAAAGCTCTTGACGATTCAGTCGTTAGCCCATCACGTGGAGGTCGGGAATCGGCAGCGAAAATCGATCCTATCCTTCCAGATCGAATCGAGTCTAGGGGGTGAACAAGCCCTCGCGTTGCCAGCAGGTGCGACCGTTACCGAAATGCTCGTCGGACAACGGAGTGTTCCGATCCGCAGGCAGGGCGATCAGGTCTTGTTCAATCTGCAGCCTGGCTCCCAAGAGGTACGTATCGAGTGGACCGATGAGAGTCCTATCGCGAGCTTCATCGCCTTGCCGGCCATCGAGATGCCCGACGAGGTAGCCAATATCCGGTCGCAGATGAGTATCCCCACCTCGCGATGGATCCTTTGGGCCAATGGGCCGCAGCGGGGCCCAGCGGTCCGTTTTTGGGTTGTATTGACCTTATCCCTTTTGGTGGCTTGGGTTTTGGGAATGCGTCCCGATTCTCCACTGAAGACCTACGAATGGATGCTCTTGGCGATCGGATTGACGCAAGTCCACATTGTCGCCTCGCTCTTGGTGGTCGTTTGGTTGTTCTCGATCAGTTTCCGCAGAAAGCTCCAGCCTGGTTCGCTCAAGTTCTGGGAGTTCAATGTCTTGCAGGTCGCCAACGGGGTCTTGACCGCAGTGGCCATCGGTGCCTTGGTTTGGGTCGTCACGGCTGGACTGCTCGGCTCGCCCCGCATGTTCATCGTCGGGAACGAGTCTTTTGAGGGGAACCTGAACTGGTTCACACCTCGATCGGACAAAAATTTGCCCAAGCCATGGGTATTGTCTGTGTCGATTTGGTATTATCGATTGCTCATGCTCGTATGGGCCTTGTGGCTCGCCAACAGCTTGCTGCACTGGCTCAAGGAATGGTACCGCTCGCTAACAACCGGCGGTGCTTGGAGAAGCCCTGAGCGCATTGCCAAGGACCATGCGACAAAGGTCGACAAGGAGCATCGGCTTTCCTGACGCCTAGGACAAGCCCAGGACAAGCCATGGGAGCTTAACACAGAGGAAATCGGGAGAATTCCAGCGATGAAGAATCCGCGTCCGATTGGATGGCTATTTGGTTTAGCGATTGTTTTAGTTTTGCGAGAAACGCCGGTGCAAGTCGACGCGTGCTGTCCTGTCTCGAGGCTGGGCAAGAACTTTCGGATCGCGGACCAGCGGGTTCTGATCGCTTGGGACCCCCAGACGAAGATCGAGCATTTCGTCCGCCAAGCCGCCTTTGATCCCCCTGGGAATGCGAAGAAGCTTAGCGAGCAGACGTCTAGCCAACAGGATGACTCGGCAGATCGGTCCGAATCCGAGCGGGTCGAACCGGACGATTTCGGTTTTTTGGTCCCATCCCCGAGCGAGCCTCAGATCGAAGAGGCCGATGCACAAGTTTTCGATGCTCTTGAAACAGCCATCGAGCCGAGGATTCAGACCCAGGACCGCTGGAGTGTGAATCCATTCCCTTTGGCATTGTCACCGTTTTTGCTGGCATCGAGCCGATCGATGATGATGGCCAACGCGGACTCGGTCCCCACGTCGGGCGTTTCGGTTTTGCAGAGCAAAAAGGTCGCCGGCTACGAGGTCGCCGTCTTGAGGGCAAGCGATTCGGGAGAACTCGTCGGTTGGCTCAAAGAAAACAACTACGAAGTCCGCAAGGATTTGGAGGAATGGGTCGAGCCTTACGTGCGCGATGGCTGGCTGATCACTGCGTTCAAATACGATATCGGTTCGAAGCGAGCCAGAGTCGGCAGTGTTCGAATTTCGTTTGCGACCGACAAGCCTGTGTTTCCCTATCGGGTTCCGAAGGACCAGTTTTCCGAGCAGGGACGTGGCAATTTGTTGAAGATATTCGTCGTCGGTCCGGGGCGGGCCTCTGGCAGTTTGGCGCAAGCCGACTCGAGTCCAGCTTGGAATCGCGGTAAGCTCCGTTATTCGATGCCTATGGAGCGAGAGCCACTCGACGAATTGCTTGGGGATTCGATCCCTCAGGGATCGTTCGCTTCTCCGGAGCGGATGTGGCTGACGGCATGGGACGATCCGACTTGGCCATCGAGCCAGGAGGATCTATGGTTCGGTTTCGATCCAGGCGGAGTCGCTTACCAAGAGGTCCGCACCGTGGTTCTCGACCGGCTCATCTACCTTCCCATCGATGTGCTCGGGCTTCTTGCGATCGGCGCCGGACTGGTGATCCGACGCCGACGCAAATGATGGACCGACCGGTTCGCAGTTGTCAACGGCGTTTCGGTTACACTGATTCTCGTTGCTAGGCGAACTTCACAATACCACTCGTTGACGTCCAGAAGACTTAGGCTTTCCAGCCGTGATGATCCCCCATGAATGCTTACTTTTGTCCCTTGAGCTCGGCGAGGTCCGCCGCAAACTCCTTTTTCTTGGTT
>JAJTFB010000074.1 GCA_021300015.1 Pirellula sp.
TGCGTTTTCGGACATTGGGCCGACCGTTCGGATTAATCCCTACAGATCAGACGGATCGGACGGATCAGACGGATCGGACGGATCGGACGGATCAGACGGATCGGACGGATCGGACGGATCGGACGGATCGGTGATTGGGCCCCGGTTTATTCGGTACAATCGTGGCGGTTTGCGGAGTCGGTTGCTTTTGCTGAGGAAGTTTCTATGAACAAACTGCAGTCTTTGAAAACATCGGACCCATCGGACGGGGCAAACGCATCGGAGAGGATCCTATCGAGTCGTCGAGAGTGGTTCTCGCGGATTGCAGGCTGCGGAGCGATCGGCGTTTCGGGACTTGGAGTTGACTTCTTTGGGGGGCTCGTTCGCGGTTCGGATCGCAGGGAGAAAAAGAAGGTTGCGGCCGTGGTCACGGAGTATCGCAAGCGATCTCATGCCGATGTCTTGCTTGGCAAGATCTTGGAGGGATGGAAGCAAGACGGTGGGATTGGGCCGGATTTGGAGTTGGTGTCTTTGTATGTCGATCAGTATCCGGCTGAGGACATGTCCGTCGCGTTGGCCAGCAAGTATGGGTTCCGATTGTGCAAGTCGATCGAGGAGAGTTTGACGCTCGGGGGGCAGAGCATCGGTGTCGATGGGGTTTTGAGCATAGGGGAGCATGGCGATTACCCTTGGAATGATTTCGGTCAGCATCTGTATCCTCGGAAGCGTTTCTTTGAGGAGATCACCGATGCGATGCGCAAGTACTCACGGGTCGTTCCGGTGTTCAATGACAAGCATCCTGGTCCGGAGTGGAAGGATGCTTTATGGATGGCGCAAAGAGCCAAAGAGATGGGTTTGCCGTGGATGGCAGGATCGAGTTTAACGGTCAGTTATCGCGATCCGGACGTGGGGCTTGGTTGGCAATCTGGAGTAAAGTCTGCGGTAGGGATCGGATATTCGGGGTTGGATATTTACGGGATCCACACGTTGGAGTTTTTGCAGAGCATTTTGGAGCGACGACGCGGTGGTGAGCTTGGAGTCGCTTGGGTGGAGGCTTACCCTACCGACCGGATTGAGGGGTTGCTTGCGTCGGGAGTGATCCATTCGGAGTTGTTCGATAGGGCGTTGCGAGCTACGCGGACCGATCGCGAGTCGGTGCTGAAGGATCCGCCGAAGGATGGAGCGGCATTTTTGGTTGGGTATGTCGACGGATTGGTGGTACCTGTATTGATGTTGCCAGGCAAAGCGCAGGGGATCGGTGCAGCGGTGCTCGAGGACACTGGTCGTCAGTTTGCGACGCGGGTCGAGGAGCGCGAGGAGCCTTATTACCCTCACTTTGCGTATTTGCTCAAGGGGATCGAGCAGATGATCCATACGGGCAAGCCCGCTTATCCGGTCGAGCGCACGATGCTCACGGCGGGCGTCTTGGATCATTTGCTAGTTTCGCACCGGGAGGGTGGGCGTCGGATCGATACGGAGGATTTGCGGATCGCTTATCAACCGGTCGATTACCCTTATGCACCTGGGTTGGATTTGGGACAAAAGTGAGAATTGGAAATCAAAGGGGAGAGCCATGAAGAGTCCATGGAGAGTGGTGTTGTTGGTGTTGATGGGTTTGCAAGTTTGGCCTGAAGCGGTTTGTGCGCAGGGGTTGGAGGTGGGTGCTTCGGAGGTCGACATTACGCCGCTTGAAGCCGTGCCGATGTGGGGATATGGGGACAGGCATGCGGCGTTGTCCGAGGGGACGCTCGATGCGCTCAAGGCGACGGTGGTGGTGATTCGAGCCGGTCGTCGCAAGATGGCGATTGTCGGATTGGACTTGGGCCGCTCGCCGCAGGAGGAATCGCTTCAGGCGATCCGATCGGAGATCAAGGCGCAGGCGGGGATTGACGTATCGTTTATTTCTGGGTCGCACACGCACCATGGTCCGATCTTGGAATTGTTCGACGCTCCGGGTCGGGGGCGTGGTCGATTCGACGCGGCGATTCGTTACAACCGACAGTTGGAGAAGTCATTGATTGAGGCGATCGTGTTGGCCAGTCAGCGGATGGTTCCTGCCAAGATTGGTCAGGGGGCCAAGGAGCTTGAGGGTTTCAATCGCAATCGGCATACGAAGTTGCGACCAGCGCCGCTCGACACGCGGTTAGGTATTTTGCGATTCGACGCATTGGACAGCGGAAAGAACATCGCAACGATTGTCAATTTCACGGGTCACCCGACGAACATCTCGTCGGACGTGCGCAAGTTTTCGGCCGATTATGTCGGCGCGATGCGGGGGGTGGTATCCGAGCAGACCGGGGGAATCGTGGTTTTTAAGCAGGGAGCATCGGGGGACATTTCGGTCGACCGAGGGAGCCACGGGGATTACTTAGGCTATGGAGCGGCGCTTGGGCGAGAGGTGCTCAGGGTCTATCGGGAGATTGAGTGCAAGGTGGTCGATGCACCGACGTTGCGTTTCAAGGAGGAGCGGTTTACGTATTCATCGAGGACAGACTTTACGAACCCTTTGGTCCAGGGGGTGTATTCGATGGCATTTTTTCCGGAGTTGGTCGAGAACTTCGTGGCCGAGTACCAAGACGGGATACGGCCGAGGTTGACCGTAGCGGTATTGAACAAGGAGATAGCGTTTGTGGGTGGGAGTGGAGAGTTTTTTTGCAACCATGCGATTCGGTTGCGAGAGCGGGCCAGGATGGAGAGTTGTTTTTTCTTTGGGTACTGCAATGGGTACCATCAGTACTTCCCGACGATCGAGGCGACGGCCGAGGGGGGGTATGGTGCCGATGCCCAGGTAGCCCCGGCGCAGATCGGGGCCGGTGAGGATCTGATGAATCAAGCATTGAAGTGGCTCTATCAGATCCGTTAGATCGTGCTTCCGGTGGGATTTTGTCGTACTTGTACTCAGCGAAGCGGTACTCGGTCCGCCGCTGCGGCCTGAGTACGAGATGAGTGCAAAATAGCAACGTCCTCGCCGTTGGCTGCGGGTTAAACGATTGTTCGTCCTCGCCGTTGGCTGCGGGTTAAACGATTGTTCGTCGTGAGGGAGCTTAGTATCCGGCGAATTTTCGGATTGGGCCGACGACGTAACCTGGGTTATTGGCGCTGGCGATATTGGCTGCGTCGAAGGAGTTTCGTGCGTTGACGACGACGGAGATGGGGTAGGCGGCGACACCGACGGGTGGGTAGAGGTAGACTTCCCACATGCTGAATACGCCAGCGGCAACGGCTTGCATTTGGAGTTGCATGCGAGCGATTTGCATCATTTCTTGTTGGTAGGCTTGGTTTTGTTGGGTGGATTGTTGGTAGGCGGCGGCTTGGGATTGCAGGTAGAGGGATTGTTGGCGTTTGGTTTCTTCGTCTTGTTTGGCGGCTTGGTTTGCTGCGAGCCATTCGTCCCATTGGGGTTCGAGGACTTTGAGTTCCATATCTTTGAAGAAGAAGAAAGGGATGCCGTATTCATCGCCGTTGGGTAGTTCCATGAGGACACCTTCGCAGGTGAAGGTACGGGCTTCGGCTTTTTGGGCTAGGACCCAGTCGTTGAATTGGGAGTCGTTGGCGAAGGTTTTCTGTTCGAAGTGTTCGACGATGCGGGGGACCATTCGGCGGTAGACTTCGGGGAGGTTTTCGAAGGGTCGGTCGTTGACGTAGAGTTTCCCACGGCGTCGTTGGAGGGTGACATCTTTGCGATTGAAGCCGACGACTTTTCCGAAGACATTCATTCCATTTTTGAGTCCCCAGGAGTGTTTTTCGGTGGCGGTTTTGAGTTGGCCTTCGCTTTCCTCGAGCAAGAGGAATTTTTGGTCCGCTTCGGAGAGTTCGGCGATAGCGATGGCTAGCAGTTCGCGTCCTTTGACGGCTTGGTCGAGTTTCACGACGATGTCTTTTTGGTCAGCGGCGATGAGGGTACCGTTGACTTTGACGTTGCCGGTTTTGTCGGTCCATTCCCTAGCGAGGCTTAATGAGCTGATGGAGCAGGACAGGCAGATCGAAAACATCGAGAAAAAGAAAGATGCCGATTTCATTGGACGGATTCCCTCAGTACCTTTTACGGATGGCAGGTTTGGTATGCTTGATGGTCTTGATGTCCAACGCGATTGGAGTACAAGTGCCAGCGATGGATGGGGCGAATTTATTCTAGCTTGGATTCCTTTGAACTGAAAGTCAATGCCGTTGGAGCCTTACAACTCAACAAGGATTCGTGCGGTCCGGCTCAAGCCGGGCAAGGGGCGCGAGTCGTTAGGCCGTCATCCGTGGATCTTGGAGGCATCGTTGGTCGAGTCGGTCAGTCCGCCGAGGCTCGGCGAGCAGGTCGATGTATTGGGTGCGGATGGCAGGTGGATTGGGCGTGGTCTGTACCATCCTGAGAGCCGGATACGGGTCCGGATGTATGTTTGGTCGCAGGACCAGTGGATCGACGCGGAGCGGTTTGCTGATCGGATAGGCCAAGCGATCGAGCTTCGTCGGCAGTACTTGGCCGGTTCGGGTCAGGTTGATGGATTGCGATGGATCAACAGTGAGGGGGATTTTCTCAGTGGATTGGTGGTCGATGGATTTGCTGGGCATTTGGTGGTTCAGGTCAACGCGAGTGTGCTGATGCCCTATTTGGACGGGATACTCAGTCAGCTTGTTCAGCAGATTAAGCCGCTGAGTATTTCGTTGAGTATCGATGAGAAAACGGCTCGGAGTGAGGGTTTAGAGGTCCAGGAGCGGTTGGTATATGGTCAGTTGCCCGAGGGGGCATTGAGCATCCGGGAGAATGGGCTGACTTGGCGGGTCGATTTGGTGGGTGGTCAAAAGACAGGGTATTACCTGGATCAGCGGGAGAATCGGCTAGCGGCTAGCCGGTGGGTACCTGCGGGTGGGAGGGTTTTGGATGTGTGCACGTATGCGGGTGGATTCGCATTGACTTTGGCGAAGCTTGGGGGTTGTTCGTCGGTCGTTGCGGTCGACTCGAGTGCAAGGGCATTGGATTTGGCGAGGCAAAATGCGGAGGCGAATGGGATTTTGGGGGGTGTTGAGTGGGAGCAGGCGGATTTTTTTGAGGCGTTGTCGGCCCGGGTCGACCGGCAGGAGATGTTCGACATGGTGGTATTGGATCCGCCGAAGTTGGCCGGAGCGCGGGACAAGGTGCCCAGGGCATTGGCCGCTTATCATCGACTTAACTACTTGGCGATGCGGTGTTTACGTCCAGGCGGGGTGTTGGTAAGTTGCAGTTGTTCGGGTCGCGTGAGTCGTTCGGATTTTGTCGATGTGTTGCTTGGGGCAGCCCGTCGGGCGGGTCGCGACGTACAAATCTTGGAGAATCGGGGTCCATCGGCCGACCATCCGGTCAACATTCATTGTCCGGAGACCGATTATCTCAAGTGCCTGATCGGACGGGTTTTGTGAGCTAGTTGGGGAAATTTTGCTGGAAAACCGGGTCGGTGGACTTGCTCATCCTCTAGGTTCGCCGGTAAACTCTCCCCTCTTAAATTAGCCGAGGAAATTACGTTTGGAATTTGCTCGGGGAATGCCAAAGTGGCGGAATGGCAGACGCGCTGGACTCAAAATCCTGTGTCCGCAAGGACGTGTGGGTTCGACTCCCACCTTTGGTACTTTCGATGGGAATCTCCAGACATTTTGAACGTTAGAATTCGGAACCTTTGAGACTGTATGCCAACGATTAATCAACTTGTCCGACGCAACCGTGTCGTGCAGCACAAGACGACCAAGAGCCCGGTTCTGGAGCGATGCCCCCAGAAGCAGGGTGTATGTTTGATGGTCAAGACGATGACACCGAAGAAGCCGAATTCGGCTTTGCGGAAGATCACCCGTGTTCGTCTTAGCAATGGCAAGGAAGTGACCGTGTACATTCCTGGAGAGGGTCACAACCTTCAGGAGCACTCGATCGTTTTGATCCGTGGTGGTCGTGTACGCGATTTGCCAGGAGTGCGATACCAAGTGGTCCGAGGTTGCCGCGATACTCTCGGTGTCAACGGACGCAAGCAATCCCGTAGTCGCTACGGTGCAAAGAGCCCGAAGAAGTCCTAGCCTTATCGCTGGACCTTCAACCCGAAATTCACCTTACCCTTCGCATTAAAGAGCCTTCTGCCCTATGGGAAAAATCACTGCTTCGAAGACGACCCTTCGTCCTGATCCACGCCACAATTCGTTGTTGGTTGCCAAGTTTGTCAACTGCTTGATGTACGACGGCAAAAAAACCGTCGCTTACGGCGTAATCTACGATGCCTTCGATGAGATTGCAGAGAAGATCAAGGATCGACCTGCGGTCGAGGTTTTCGAGCAAGCGATCGAGAACGTGAAGCCTTACATCGAAGTCCGCTCCAAGCGAGTCGGTGGTGCTTCCTACCAAGTTCCGATGCAAGTCAACAAGAACCGTCAGCAGTCGCTTGCGTTCCGCTGGATTCTCAGCGCCGTTCGCGACAAGAAGGGTCGAGCGACCTCGACAAAGCTTGCCGATGAACTCATGGCCGCTTATCGCAAAGAAGGCACCGCGATCACCAAGCGAGAAAACACCCACCGCATGGCCGATGCGAACAAGGCGTTCGCTCACTTTGCTTGGTAGTTTGGCCAGTTAATCTTGGCCGGTTAAGCTTCGCCAGTTGCCAAAAATCGGGCCGCTTGGTCGGGACCTTTGGTCTACAATCAAGAAAGTCTTCAAGACACCTCCAGACCTCTGGGGGTGTTTTTCTTTTGTAGGGTCCAAGGGGTGGCAGCGATGTTCCGTGATTTGCTCGAATGCACACCGCGTGGTCTTTATTGCCCAGCCGGGGATTTCTACGTCGATCCATGGGCGCATGTCGACCATGCAATCTTGACCCATGCGCACGCGGATCATGCGAGGTCGGGGAGCAAGCGGTATCTGTCGGCCAAATCGAGCGAGTCGCTCTTGAGGGTTCGTCTTGGTCAATCGATCGACCTGCAGACGGTCGCTTACGGGGAGAGCTTGAGGATCAAGGATGCGAGGGTTTCCTTGCATCCGGCTGGGCACATACTGGGATCCTCGCAGGTTCGGATTGAGGTCGCAGGTCGGGTGGCTTTGATCACTGGAGATTACAAGCTTCAATCCGATTTGACATGCGATGCATGGGAGCCTGTGCGGTGCGATTTGATGGTGAGCGAATCGACTTTTGGTTTGCCGGTGTTTCGATGGCCTGAGACGAGGCTTGTGGTCCAGGAGATGATCGGATGGTGGGAGGAGAATCAGCGTCAGGGGCGAACGAGTTTGTTGCTGGCTTATTCGGTGGGCAAGGCCCAGCGGGTGCTTGCGGAGATCTTTCGTGTCTGTGGAGTGGAGGTTGCCTCGAAGGTTGCGGTGCATGGGGCGATGCTCGGACCGAATCGAGCTTATGTGTCTGCTGGGGTTGCGTTGCCTGAGTTGCCCTCGGCTGCATCGCTTGGTGGTCAGCACGATTGGTCGCAATCGTTGGTCATTGGGCCACCATCGAGTCAATCGACGCCATGGATGGATCGATTTTCGGACCCGTCGATCGCGATGGCTTCGGGATGGATGGCGATCCGCGGAACGCGACGAAGGCGGAATGTCGAGCGTGGTTTTGTGTTGTCCGACCATGTCGACTGGCCTGATTTGCTCACCGCCATCGGGCAGTGTCGACCGGAGCGAGTTTGGGTGACCCATGGTTTTTCCGAGGTCGTATCGAGGTATTTGACCGAGAGTGGAATTGCGGCCGAGGTTTTGCAAACGCGTTTTGCTGGTGAGGAGTCCGAGCCCACGGTAGTCGAGAAATCCGAGGAAGCTTCATGAGAGAATTTGCGCAGCTTTATCAGAGGCTTGACGAGACGACCAAGACCAACGACAAGGTATTGGCCATGCGGGATTATTTCTCTCAGGCCAGCGGTTCCGATGCGGCTTATGCGCTTTACTTTCTGCTGGGCAATAAGCTCAAGCCTTCGTTGCCCACGCGGATCATTCGTCGAGCGGCGAGGCTCGGTGCGGAGGTTCCCGAGTGGTTATTTGAGGAGACTTATCAATGGGTAGGGGATTTGGCTGAGACGGCCGCCGCGATGGTCAAGGGTCGATCGCACGGCGGCCAGGAGTCATTGCCAGATACATTGCCAGATACATTGCCAGATACATTGCCAGATACATTGCCTGAGACATTATCCGAGACGATCGCTGAGCGTTTGCTCCCGTTGCTTCGCAGTGCCAGTGGTACGCAACGATCGACTCGAAAGTCGTCGTTGAGTTCCGATCGGCGTTTGGAAATCGATGAGGCTTTGGCATCGACACTGGTCGAGCTATGGAGTCGTTATGATTTGCTTGAGCGATTTGTGTTCAACAAGTTGCTTACAGGGAACTTGCGGGTCGGCGTGAGTGCCAAGTTGGTGACCAAGGCATTGAGTCAGTGGTGTGGAGTTCCGAGCGAGGAGCTAAGCCATCGGATGATGGGGGAGTGGGAGCCGAGCGAGACGTTTTTTAAGCAACTCGTTGCACCCGAGTATTCCGGATCGTCTCCCGCGAAGCCTTATCCGTTCTGTTTGGCTCATCCGTTGCCCCAGGGGTACAGCGAAGAGAATTCGGTGGTTGATTTTTTGGCCGAGTGGAAGTGGGATGGGATAAGGGCTCAGTTGGTGCGTCGAGCGGGGCGTACGTATTTATGGTCTCGGGGCGAGGAGTTGCTCGAGGGTCGTTTTCCGGAGATCGAGCTTGCCGCAGAGGGGCTACCCGATGGGCTGGTGCTTGACGGGGAGGTGTTGGGCTATCGGGATGGGGTTCCATTGGCATTTACGTTGTTGCAGAGGCGGATACAGCGGAGGAAGCCTGGGGTCAAGTTGCTCGGAGAGGTTCCGGTTGTGTTCATTGCATTTGACGTTTTGGAGCATGAGGGCAAGGATTTGCGTCAGGAGGCTTACGAGCAGCGGCGGAGGCTTTTGGAGTCGTTGGATTGGGGGGTGGCTTGTGTGGGGCAGGCATTGCGGATCAGCGAGGTGTTTTCGTTCAGCGATTGGGGGTCGTTGTTTCAGAAGCGGGACACAGCGAGGGAGCACGGGTCGGAGGGGTTGATGCTCAAGCATCGGCAGGGGCGTTATGACGTAGGACGAGTGACAGGTACGTGGTGGAAGTCCAAGGTGACGCCTTATACGGTCGACGCGGTATTGGTTTATGCGCAGCGCGGTCACGGAAGGCGAGCGGGAATGTTTTCCGACTACACGTTTGCTTTATGGGAAGAGGATCGGTTGGTCCCTTTCGCGAAGGCTTATTCGGGTTTGAGCGATCAGGAGATTGTGCGAGTGGATCGATGGATCAAGGAGAACACGCAGAAGAAATTTGGTCCGGTGCATGAGGTACTGGCCCATTTGGTTATGGAGTTGGCGTTTGAGAATTTGCAGGAGTCGAGTCGGCACAAGAGTGGGATCGCCGTACGGTTTCCGAGGATCGTGCGTTGGCGAGAGGACAAGCAGGCCCGGGACGCGGACCGATTGGAGGATATTCGGAGGATGTTAAAGGGTAAAGGGGAGTCGGGTTGAGCACGAGATGGGGTGCACGATAACGACTTCCTCGCCGTTGGCTGCGGGTTAAACGATTGTTTGTGTATCGCATCGGATTTCGTCGTACTCGTACTCGTACTCAACGAAGTGGTACTCGTACTCGATGCCGTATTTTCGAGTACGAGTACGAGTACTGCTAACGCGGAGTACGAGTACGAAAAGCCAGGGGAAACATCGATTGATACTCGGAACGTGCGAATAGCGACTTCCTCGCCGTTGGCTGCGGGTTAAACGATTGTTTGTGCTTTGCTTTCGTTTGGGGACCGAGTGTAGTTAGCCAAGTAGTATCTTGCGAATATTTTCAGTGTTCGGGTGTTTTCGGGCTTTGATGCGTAGGTAGGGTCGGATGTAGCACGAGCGGTGGCCCATGGAGCCTGGTTCGGACTGGCGGTTGGCGTGGTCGGGTTCTGAGACGGCTTCGATGTTCATGCCAGCGCGGCAGATGCCACCTAGGATGGCGTCTAGCGAGTGGGCGAATTCGATCGTTTCGGGTTCGCGAAGCAAGCTGGATCGGCCTAGGGACAGGGGTTTTGCGGGTTGTCCGACCGGGGTTTCGACGACGTACTTTCCGTGGACCGGTTCCAAGGAAGCTTGTAGGTTCATCGGCTGTTTGTGTTGGGAGACATACAGTCCGCCTGGGCGCAGGACCCGGGCGACTTCGGCGAGTACCGGCTCGAGGTTGGGAACATAGCAAGTGCTTACTGGGTGAGCGACTAGGTCGAATGCATCGTTTGCAAACATGGACAGATCGGCCATGTCTCCTTGGACGATTTGGTAGTTGAGCCCCAGGTGTCCGGAGACTTGGCGATCGAGTTCGAGCATGGCTGGACTGATGTCCAGGACGGTGACGTGAGCCCCTGCGGCGCGGTACAAGGGACCTTGACGTCCTCCTCCGGCGGCAAGGCACAGCACGTTCCAGTTGCGAATGTTGCCGCCTAGCCAACCTTTGGCGTCCAGGGTGGCCAGTGGGTTGGCAAGTTCCTCGGAGCTGACGGGTTGGGTCAGGAAGTGTTTCGATTGGACCATCCGATCGTAGGCTTGTCGGTTTCGGTTTTCGATCGCACCGCGTTCGGGTGGGTTTATTCCTAGGGGGTTTTGGTTGGAATCGTTCATTTCGCAGGCTGTGGATCCGAGGTGTTTTTGAGCCGACGGCGAATCGTTCTTGTGACGTGTTTGGAACGAGATTGTATGGGCTTGTGGGGATCCTGGGAGAGGCGGCCTGTGGGTTTGCCTGTGGGTTTGAGGGAGAGTCGCGTTGTTCCAGCGGAAATCCAACAGCGAAAATCTAGCAGCGAAAATCTAGCTGGGGATTGCACCCTGTTGATTCTTGCTTTTTTGCGGATTTAGGCGAAAATCTTAGAGTGTCGACCTTGTCGAGCCGATCCGCAACTTAACCGATGTGGACTCGGTCCTACCCCTTTGCCAGGCCCCCCTACCCTACCCCGCGGCTTGGCGTCTTTCTACTTGCAACAAACGATGAGCCTTATGGACTTGCATAGCATTCGATCCTGGACGCTGAAGGTCTTTTTTCTCTTTGGACTCGTGCAGGTCGTCGTGAGTTCGCCTTCGGTGCTCCATGCGCGGAGCGGGATGGTTCAATACAACCGGGACATTCGACCGATACTCAACGACCATTGTTTTGCTTGCCATGGTCCGGACGAGAACAAGCGTGCGGCGGAGCTAAGGCTCGACATTCGCGAGGCCGCGTTGAACAAGCAAGCGATTGTGCCGGGCAAGCCCGAGCAGAGTGTGATACTTCAGCGGATATTGAGCACCGATGAAAACGAGGTGATGCCTCCCCCGACGTCGCACAAGTCGCTTACCGAGAGTCAAAAGGAGATGATCCGGGCTTGGATCGCCGAGGGGGCTGAGTACCAGGGGCATTGGGCTTACGTGGCACCTGTCAAGCCGGAGTTGCCCCAGGTGCGCAATCCGGGTTGGGTGCGCAATCCCATCGACCGATTTGTGTTATCGGAGCTTGAGCGACGAGGCATTGAGCCTTCTCCCGAGGCGGATTTGCGAACCTTGGTCCGTCGAGTCGCCTTGGACTTGACCGGATTACCACCGAGTCCTCAGGAGGTCGATCGGGTGTTGGCAGACCCGTCTGCGGATCGTTATGAGAATTACGTCGATGAGCTACTAGGGCGTCAGGAGTGGGGCGAGCATCGCGGGCGTTATTGGTTGGACTATGCGCGTTATGCCGACACGCACGGGATTCACTTCGACAACTATCGCGAGATGTGGTCGTACCGTCAGTGGGTGATTCGAGCGTTCAATCGGAACTTACCGTTCGATCAATTCACCCTCGAGCAGCTTGGTGGGGATTTGATACCTGAGGCGAGTTTGGATCAGAAGATCGCCAGTGGTTTCAATCGTTGCAACATCACGACCAATGAGGGTGGAGCGATTTCCGAGGAGTATCAGGTGCTCTACACGCGCGATCGGGTTGAGACGACCAGTTTGGTGTGGTTGGGGTTAACGATGGGATGTGCGGTTTGTCACGATCACAAGTTCGATCCGATCCGTCAAAGGGATTTCTATCAGATGGCTGCGTTCTTCAACAACACGACGCAGAACGCGATGGATGGGAACATCAAGGACACGCCACCGATCGTTCCGGTGCCGATGGAAGAGGACCGCGAGCGGTTCTTTGCGATCGATGGGCTGATCGCACAGGCCAAGAAGGCTGTGGAGAGTCGCAGGACCGAGTCTCGGGGAGCGTTCGATCGTTTCTTGGGGGATGCGGCGGACCGAGACGCACTTGTTCAGCTTGCATTGCCCGCGCAGGAGGCGCTTGCTATTCATCTGCCGTTGTTGGGGTCGGATCCGAAGACACTTGAGTCGACCCTGGCGGGTCAAAAGCAAGTGGTCGAACATGGCGGCGAGGCCGCGTTTTCACCGGGGCATTTGAGCCCTTCGGCTTGGCAGGTCAAGACTGGGCTTTATCCGACGTTCGAGGCAGGCGACATCGAGCGCGATGAGGCCTTTACGCTATCGATGTGGGTCAAGCTTGGAGCCGACAATCAGGGTGGATCGTTGTTGGCGCGGATGGATGATGGATCGAAGTTTCGAGGTTGGGATGTTTGGTTAGAGAATGGGAATGTGGGTACCCATATCATTCACCAGTGGCCCGAGAATGCCTTGAAGGTCGTCTCGCAGCAGAGGCTCACGGCCAGTCGCTGGCAGCATGTGACGATCAGTTACGACGGCAGTTCGAAAGCCCAGGGGGTAAAGATCTACGTCGACGGCAAGTCGGTGGGGTTGAACATAGCCAGCGACAATTTGAATCAAACGATTCGCACGGCGGTACCTTTGCGGCTTGGGAGTCGTCATGCGACGGCCCCGACGGTGGATGCGAAGTTGCAAGATGTGCGGATGTACCGTCGCGTGCTGAGTCTTGAGGAGTTGCAGACAGTCGGGCAACTTCCGCGACGTCAGTATTTGGTTTCCAAGTCGGAGCGGAGTGCCGAGGAGATCGGGGAGTTGTTCGAATGGTACTTGGAGTTTCGCGATGGGGAGTATTCCCGCCTGGTGCAGGCGCAGCGGCAACTGAGCGAGGAGAAGGATGCGATTCTCAAGAGGGGAACGATCGCCCATGTGATGAATGAGAAGAACGAGATGGCCAAGGCATGGTTATTGACCCGTGGAGATTACGACAAGCGGGCCGATGAAGTTGCCCCTGCGACTCCGGCGGTTTTGCATGCTTGGGATGAGCAGTTGCCGAAGAATCGTTTGGGGTTAGCCAAGTGGTTGCTCGATGAGAAGAATCCGTTGACGGCCAGGGTGACGGTCAATCGATTTTGGCAGGAGGTATTCGGCAACGGGATTGTGTTATCTGCTGGTGATTTTGGGGTCACGGGTCAGATGCCAACGCATCCGGAGCTTTTGGATTACCTTGCGATATCGTTTCGCGAGGATGGGTGGGACGTGAAAAATTTCTTCCGTACGGTGGTCACGAGTTCGACGTATCGGCAATCGGCCAGTGCGAGCAACGAGAAGTTGTCGTCGGACCCGACGAACAAGTGGTTGGCTCGGGGGCCGAGGTTTCGGATGGATGCCGAGATGATCCGCGACTCTGCGCTTTGGGCTAGCGGTTTGTTGGTCCAAAAGATTGGTGGTCCAAGTGTGCGACCTTATCAGCCCCCAGGGGTATGGGAGGCCGTAGCGATGCCTGGGAGCAACACGCGGGATTATGTGGTCGACCAAGGCGAGGGGTTGTATCGAAGGAGTTTGTATACGTTTTTGAAGCGATCGGCACCGCCGCCGAGCATGGAGGTTTTCAATGCGACGGCGCGGGAGGTATGCACGGTTCGCCGGGAGAGGACCAATACGCCGCTGCAGGCGTTGGTGACCATGAACGACACGCAGTTTGTGGAGGCCGCAAGGGTGTTGGCCCAAAAAGCGATTCAATCGAACCCTGACGGTTCCGACCCGGTCGCGAGGCTTCAGTGGATTGCTGCGAGGGTGCTTTCGAGGCCGCTTCGGGGCGAGGAGCTCGGGGTGCTTCAAGGATCGTTTAGTGAAATATACGGTTACTACCAAGCCAATGAGCAGGGAGCCAAAGAGCTCTTGTCGGTCGGTGCGATGCGTTCTCCCGAGGAGATCGACGCATCGGAGTTGGCTTCGTGGACCATGACGGTCAACATTTTGATGAATCTCGACGAGGCGATAACCAAATGAGCAATTCGATCCATCCGTTGATTGAACAGTACGTACAGAGTGAAACCCGGAGGCAGTTTTTTCGGCGTGGAGGAAGCATCCTTGGGACCGCGGCCTTGGCGAGCCTTGGTGGAACGCTGGGTGCTCGGGCCGAGGGTGGTTTAGGGACACTTCCTCATTTTGCACCGAAGGCCAAGCGGGTGATCTATCTGCACATGGTCGGTGGCCCTTCGCAGATGGACATCTACGACTACAAGCCGCAGATGAACGATTGGTATGACAAGGATTTGCCTGAGTCGATTCGCAACGGCCAGAGGCTCACGACCATGACCAGTGGTCAAGCGCGTTTTCCGATTGCGCCGTCGATGTACAAGTTTGCTCAGCACGGACAGAGCGGCATGTGGGTCACGGAGCTTTTGCCTCAGACGGCCAAGGTGGTCGATGATCTTTGCTTTGTTCGTTCGATGAATACCGAAGCGATCAACCATGAGCCCGCGATCACTTACATGCAGACCGGGAACATGGTCACGGGGCGTCCGTGCATTGGGGCTTGGTTGTCCTATGGTTTAGGGTCGATGAACGACAATTTGCCTACCTTCGTGGTTTTGGTAGCGACGCCGACGAACACCGAGCAGATCCAAGCGATATCGGCAAGGCTATGGTCATCGGGCTGTTTGCCTGGAGAGCATGGAGGTTGTTCGTTCCGATCCGTTGGCGATCCGATTTTGTACATCAACAATCCGTCTGGGGTTCCGACCGACATTCGCCGCAAGACCCTCGATGGTTTGAAGAGTCTCAATGAGATGAATTTCCGAGCCGTTGGCGATCCCGAGATTCACACACGGATCCAGCAGTACGAGTTGGCGTTTCGGATGCAGTCGAGCGTCCCGGATTTGACCAATATCGCCGACGAGCCCGAGAGCACGATGGAGCTCTATGGCCAGGACGCCAAGAAGCCAGGAACGTTTGCCAATTCGGTGTTGCTCGCGCGCCGCATGGTCGAGCGGGATGTTCGATTCGTGCAGATCTATTTGAACAATTGGGATCATCATGGCAATGTCGCCAAGCGGTTGCCTTCGCAGTGCAAGGACATCGATCAGGCGACTTACGGATTGATCACCGATTTGAAGAATCGCGGTTTGCTCGACTCGACGTTGGTCGTCTGGGGTGGAGAGTTCGGCCGGACCATTTACTCGCAGGGTGGATTGAGCAAGGAGAATTATGGTCGGGATCACCATCCGCGGTGCTTTACGATGTGGATGGCTGGCGGAGGGATCAAGGGTGGTACGATTTACGGCGAGACCGATGATTTCTCGTACAACATTGTCAAGGATCCGGTCCACATCCGAGACTTCCATGCCACGGCGCTTCATCTGTTGGGTATCGATCACGAGCGATTCACGTTCAAGAATCAGGGGCTCGATTTGAGGCTCACGGGTGTGGAGCCAGCGCGAGTCATCAAAGAGTTGTTGGCCCAGCAGGACTTGGAGGTTGTGGCTCCGACGGTCCAGCAGTTGGAATTTTTCGAGTCCAAGATCCGTCCTGTGTTGGTCGAGCGTTGTTACGAATGCCATTCGTCGGGGGCGACGATTTTGCAAGCGAATTTGAGTCTTGAGACACGCGAGGGGATTTTGCGTGGTGGGGATTCAGGTCCTGCGGTGGTGGTAGGTAAGCCGGAGGAGAGTTTGCTCATTGCGGTGCTCGGAGAGCAGGAGCCCAAGATGCCTCCAGAGGGTCAGTTGCCCGAGGGGCTCATCGCGGATCTGAAGCGTTGGATCGAGGATGGGCTAGTCGATCCGAGAGTGGCCTCGGACAGCGATTCATCGGGGGGGAAAAAGGCTTGGGTCGACCCTGAGTTGGCCGATAGCCATTGGGCGTTTCAGCCGATTGGAGAGACTGTATTGCCGGCTGCAGAGCGTTGGCACATGCCGAGTGTTTCGCATGGCAATTCGATCGATGCGTTTGTGCAGGCGAAGCTCAAGGAGAGGGGTTGGGAGGCCGATTCGCGAGCCGAAGCCTTGGTATTGTTGCGTCGGGCGACTTTGGGAGTCACGGGTTTGCCCCCGAGCGAGCAGGAGATCGAGACCTATATGGGGGATCGGCCTGAGGAACGCTACGAGCGACTTATCGATCGGTTGTTGGCTTCACGACATGCCCAACGCTTGGCGGTATCGCGATTGGGTCATCGACGCGTTGAATGAGGACTTGGGTTTCGACGCGTTTGTCGAGCAGCAGATTGCAGGGGATTTGCTGCTCGAGCAACAGGGTGCGACGCTTGGCGAGGAGGAACGCAATCGCTTGATTACGGCGACTGGATTTTGGGTATTGGGGCCCAAGATGCTCGCGGAGCAAGACAAAGAGAAGATGAAGATCGACATTGTCGACGAGCAGATCGATACGTTTTCCAGGACGATGTTGGGAGTGACGTTGGCTTGTGCTCGGTGTCACGATCACAAATTCGATCCGTTCACGCAGCGCGATTACTATTCGATGGCCGGAGTGTTGATGAGCACCCGGACGATGGCCGATCAGGCTTTTGTGAGTCAATGGATGGAGCGTCCTTTGGAGACGGTCGCAAGGCGGCAGGAGCGTCAGGAGCATCAGAAGCGAATCGACGAATCGATCGCCGCAGAGCGGGTGCTCGTCAAGCGGTTCCATGAGGAGTTGGTTTCTGGAGGCGGGTTGGAAAAGCTACCAGAGGATCCAACGGCACGACTCAAGGATGGGCCTTATAGTGAGTCGATGATCAAGGAGCTCGATGCGGCGTCCAAGCAGATTGAGGAATTGAAAAAGGGGATGCCGGCGTTCGACAAGGCGATGGCCGTCGAGGAGCATCAGGCCGTCGAGTTGCCGATCCATATTCGGGGGAATCATCTAAAGCCGACATCGGAAAAGGTTCCTCGGGGAGTCCCCCAGGTGTTAACCAAGGGGGTGGCTTTAGAGAGTATTGATGGGAGTCAAAGTGGTCGAATGCAGCTTGCTCGTTGGTTGACCGATCGTTCGAACCCATTGTTTGCGCGTGTGATGGTCAATCGGGTTTGGATGTGGCATTTGGGACAGCCGTTGGTCGGTTCTCCGTCGAACTTTGGGTTTAAGGGGCAGCGTCCGACGCATCCAGAGTTGCTCGACGATCTTTCGAGGCGTTGGATGGAGCATGGTTGGTCGCTCAAGTGGTTGCATCGCGAGATACTGCTCTCGGCGGCTTATCAGAGAAGTTCGCGATCGTCGCTCTATGAGCAGGAGGATCCCGAGAACGCTTATTTATGGAGGCAGCATCGCAGGCGGTTGGAGATGGAGCCGATTCGCGATTCGTTGTTGGCCAGTGCCGATCGGATCGATGTTCGGCATGCTCGGGGGGTTCAAGGGATGGAGAGTTCACTTCGGAGTGTTTACTTGAACATCAATCGAGCTGCTTTGAACGATACGTTTGCGATTTTTGATTACGTGGATCCTGCCAGCCATATCGAGCAGCGAGCCGTTACGACTGTGCCGAGTCAATCGTTATTTTTCTTGAACAATGAGATCGTCTCGAAGTCTTCGGAGAGGCTCGGCGAGCAGTTGGCGAGTCGTTCTGAGGATATCAGTCAGGTGATCCACCTTGCGTTTCGGCGGGTGTTAGGACGGGATCCGACGCTTCAGGAGCTTGAGCGTTCGAGTGCTTTTGTGGCGCGTGCAATGGAGATCTGGGCCGGTCAGATCAAGCCAGCAGAGGGGGTGACCGAGGAATCGCATCGAGCGTCGATGCGCACGAGGGCCATAGGTAGTTTGGTCCATAGTTTGTTTGCTTTGCGCGAATTCATTTGGGTGGAGTAGTCAACGATGGGTCCTGGGAATCGCATCGATCGGCGGACTTGTTTGGGAGGGATATCCCAGGGGCTCGCCGGTCTGGCTTTGGCCGATCTACTGAGCCCTCAGCGGACCGAGGGTTCCGCGGTTTTGAGCGATGACTCAGGCTTGGAAGTTGGTTGTCATTTCCCGCCGAAGGTCAAGCGAGTGATCTTTGTATTTATGCATGGGGGTCCATCGCATATCGATACGTTTGACTATAAGCCTGAGTTGATTCGGTTGCACGGTCAGCCTTTGCCGATCGCCAAGCCGAGGATCCAGTTTGCACAAACGGGCAATTTGCTGAAGAGTCCTTGGGAGTTCAAGCAGTACGGGGAGTCGGGAGCTTGGGTTAGCGATTTGTTTCCTAACGTTGCCAAGCATGTCGATCGTTTGACGTTTATCAAATCGTTGCATGGTTCGAACGAAGCGCATGGGGGCGCGTTGTTGAAGATCCATACTGGGTCCGATACGTTTGTGCGTCCGAGTTTAGGTGCATGGATCAGTTATGGGCTTGGGACGCAGAATGCGAACTTGCCGAGTTTCGTGACCATCAATCCGACGTTGGGGCATGGCGGGGTTCGGAATTTTGGGTCGGCTTTTTTGCCACCGAATCATCAAGGGACGCGCATCGCTGTGTCTGGCAAGGAAGCCAAGTTAGAGAATTTGGTGCCGAGGAATGGCGATCCACTGCAGCGCCTGGAGCTCGATTATGTTCGAGATATGGAGCGATTAGGGGCGGCTGGCGGTATGCTCGGAGCGATCGAGGCCAAGGAGAAGACCTTCGAGTTGGCTTATCGGATGCAGAGCGAGGCGTTGGGCCGATTTCAGCTCGAGAGCGAAACCGAGGAGACGCAAAAGCTTTACGGGATCGACGGAGGACCGACCGACGGTTTTGGACGGCAGTGCTTGTTGGCGCGTCGGTTGAGCGAGGCGGGGGTACGGTTCGTGCAGGTTTCGCATGCTTATTGGGATCAGCATTCGGAGCTTAAGGAGAAGCATGCGGAGTTGGCAGGGCAGGTCGATGTTCCGATTGCGGGTTTGATCGAGGACCTTCAGAGGCGGGGGTTATTCAGCGAGACGCTGTTGATATGGGGTGGTGAATTCGGGAGGACGCCTACGGCTCAAGGGGACAACGGTCGGGATCACAATCCGCATGCGTTCACTTGGTGGATGTGTGGGCCGGGGATCAAGCCTGGGTTGACTTGGGGTGCATCGGACGACTTTGGGTTTTACGCGCAGCAGGACAAGGTGCATGTGCATGATTTGCATGCGACGCTTTTGCATCTTTTGGGGATCGACCATGAACGCTTGACGTTCCGGTATGGAGGTCGGGATTTCCGGCTTACGGACGTCCATGGCCGGGTGGTTCGTGAATTGTTTGCTTGAGCGATAGGGCTGTGGGGCTTGTGTTACAATTCGAAGCGATCAAGTCAGAACAGGTACGGGGTCGAAGTATTTTCTGTTGGATTATTCATAGAACAAAAGGGTGGTGATTCGAATGGACCGAAGACGATTTTTGGCAGTGGGCGCAGGGGTACCTTTCGTTGCAGGTTCGTTTGGCATCACGGGCGATTTGTTGGCCGTTGAGACCTATACGAGCATCGCTCAGGCGGGAGATTTGTACCGTTTGCAAGGCGAGTACCTTGGGGTCGTCGAGTCGTTGGAAGGGACATGGGGGGCGCAAGTGATCGCCACGGGCGAGAAGGCCTTGGAGGTCCACTTGTTGAAAGGTGGATTGCCTGGGGATGGATTCAAATCCAAGGAGCCGACGCGGGTGTGCAAGGTCGAGCGGCTCGAGAGTGCCTTGGCCAAGGGCAAGGGGAGCGATTACGGTGTCAGTCTCGATGGCAAGACGCTGACGGTGACGAATGCAGAAGGAAAGGTGCTTGGCGAGTTGACCAAGGTCGTGCGCGAGAGCAAGACACTTGGGATGGAGCCTCCCAAGGGAGCTTTGGTGTTGTTTGATGGAACTACTACGGATCGGTTTGAGGGGGGCAAGCTGGTTGAGGAGAAGTATTTGGGGGTTGGGTGCAAGTCCAAGGATACGTTTGGTGATCATCGATTGCATTTGGAATTCCGGACTCCGTTCCAGCCGAGCGATTCGGGACAGGGACGTGGGAATAGTGGCGTGTACATTCAGGGGCGGTACGAGTTGCAGGTGCTCGATTCGTTCGGTTTGAGGGGCGAGAACAACGAGTGCGGGGGGATTTACCAGATAGCCAGTCCGAGCTTGAACATGTGCTATCCGCCGCTGAGTTGGCAGACTTACGATATCGATTTCAAGTCGGCCAAGTATGGAGCCGACGGCAAGAAGACCAGCAACGCAAGGGTGACGATTCGGCATAACGGGGTGGTCATCCATGATGACCTTGAGTTTCCTAGGGGTACACCCGGTGGTGTTGGGGACGAGGCACCTGCGGGGGGGCCTTTGTATTTGCAGGACCATTCGAATCCTGTGGTATTCCGGAACATTTGGGTTTCCAAGTCGGAGTAAGGGGCTTTGGGTGGGGGCTGGGGTTTTGAAATCCCGCGTTTTCTCTATTGCCCCCAGAATCGCAGATCGGCTATGACCCCAACGAGGGCTCCTTTGCGTTTTGGGGAGTCCAATGGGTGGCCGATAGCTGGAGAGATCGCATGAGAGACTTGGCAGTTGGATTGTTACGAGATTGCCATAGGTTCGTGTTGATGGTGGTCTTTTCGAGTAGTGCGATATTTGGGCAAAGTGGTCTGCCGGTGGGACCTGTTGGCCAGCCGCCGGGTCTTTCGAATCCGCCGGGTCTTTCGAATTCGGGGGGGCTTTCGAATCCGGGGGGTGGCGAGGTTGTCCCGGGTCTTCCGAGCATCCCGAGTGTCCCGAGCATTGAGGGGTTATCTTCGGGTGGAGCCCAGCCTGTGGGAGCCCAGTCTGTGGGAGCCCAGCCTAATGGAGGTCAGCCAGGTGGAGCCCAGCCAGGTGGAGCTCGGGCTGGTGGGTTAGGAAATCCGCTTGGGGTCAAGGTACATGAGCGATTGGAGTTGCCTAGCGATGCTGGGCAGTATTGGGCTGAGTATGATTTGAAGCCTTATACATTGGCATTGAAGGGAGTGGATCGACCGCAGCAAGCGGTGATCGATTGGATCATTCGCGAGACGGGAAGCGATTTGTGGTTCCAGGAGCCGGTGGGAGTTCTCACGGCGGATCGATCGACGTTGCGTGTGTATCACAATGCGGGGATGCAGAAGGTCGTCGCGCAGGTTTATGAGCGCTTCGTCAATGGGATCAATGAGCCACAGGTGTACAGTCTTCGGCTCATCACGATTGGGAATCCGAATTGGCGATCGAAGGCTTTGCCGTTGATGCGTTCGGCGGCGGCACGATCCCCTGGCGTATCGGCTTGGTTGATGCCTAAGGAGAATGGTGCGATCGTCATGGCGCAGTTGCGTCAGCGGCAGGATGTGCGCGAGTTGCAGTCGGTGGATTTGCGGTTGGTGCAGGGTCAGACGCAGGTCATCGAGCAGATGCGTCCGAGGAATTATCTACGGGAGTATGCTCCGAACACGACTTCTGCATGGCCTCCATTGAGTCCGGCTTACGGAGAGATTCAGGAGGGGTATCGGATGGTGTTTAGTCCTTTGCTGAGTTTGGATGGGAGCACGATGGATATGATGCTCAAGTGCCAGGTGGATCAAGTCGAGAAGATGAATGCCGTTGCGTTGGAGGTTCCCGGTGCTGGGGGGGCCTATCAGGTAGAGGTTCCGCAGATGATGACTTGGCAGATGGCCGAACGGTTCAAGTGGCCGACGGATCATTTATTGATTTTGTCTTGTGGGGTGATTGCTCCGCCGGTGGTCAACGCGCAGAGCACGTTGCTTACGGGAGGGGCGGGCGGGCTCTTTGGGATCAATCGGATGCTACCGGATTTATCGTTTCAGAAGCAGGATGCGATCTTGGTTGTCGAGTATCGCGGATCGGCATCGACGCAGTTGGTACCTGGTGGTGTAGCAGCCGGTGGTGTGGCTGCTGGTGGTGGCGCAGCCGGTGGTGTTGCAGTCGGTGGGATTCCGGCGGCTGGTATGGCCAATGGAGCAGGTGCTGCGGTTGGGGGTGCTGGGGTGATAGTACCTGGGGTAGCAGGTGGCAACAGTCTTCGGGGTCGGTACTGATCGAGCGAGGTGGTTTTGGCGGCATCAGCAGATCGTTCGGCGGCAAGCTTTGGCACGGGTTTTGGTGCTCGCTGGGGTTGGTTTGTCCTTGCTGCGTTGGTCTTGTTGTTGGTCAACGGATATTGGCTATATCGCTTTGATGGTTTTTATGATCCACCGTTGCCGCATGGGGATGGACCGGACTACGAGTCGATCGCTTACAGTCTTTCGGTGGGTGCTGGTTATCAATTTGCTTGGGAGGATCCGCGGTGGCAATCGGTGTATCGGGATTCACGCCGGGTGGCCGAGTATAGTCAATTGTCGAGGCGCGATTGGGAGGGGCCAACGACGTCGCGGCCCCCTGCCCTGCCTTGGTTGATCCGATGGGTGTATCGGTGTGTGCCTCGGGGACCGATCGCGTTTGCCACGGTACGAAGTTTATCGGTGGTGGCCTTGAGCATTGCGGGTTTGGATTCGCTTGGAGTTGGAGTCCGAAGAAGGGTTCGGTTTTCTTGCAGGCGATAGCGGCGATGATCGCGTTGGGTGTTGCGTGTTTGGATCGGACGATCAAGACGTATGTGGAGGATTTTCTTACGGAGCCTTGGGCACTGCTTGCGCTGATGGGGATGGTATGGGGTTTGATGCGGTGGGCGGAGTTGGAGGGATCATCGCCGGGATCATCGCCGGGTGGATCGAGGAATGCAGCGTTGCGTTGGTTGATGCTTGGGGGAGTATTTTTTGGGTTGATGTTGTTGTTTCGTTCGTTGTTTATTTTTTGGTTGCCGGTGCTAGCAGGAGGGATATATTTGGCCGGTCGAGATCGGTCTGGGGGGAGGTGGCAGCGGGGTGGTTTGTCGGCGGTTTTGTTTGTGTTGGTCGTGTGTTTGGTGTCGGGGGGTTGGTGGGTTCGCAACTGCGAGGTTACGGGGCGTTGGATGCCGATGGGAGCGCAGGGGGCGGCGAGTCTTCGGGGTGGATATAGCGATGAGGCGTTGGCCGATTGGGGCAACTGGCATTCCCAGGCCGAGCAAGCGATGCAGCGGAAGTTGGATCGCGAAGAGGGTGTTTTGGGATGGACGGCCGTCGAGCGTGAGGTGGCATTGGCGGATTTAGCGATGATCGAGACACGGCAATGGGTGGGTGAGCATTTTTGGGAGTTGCCCAAGCTCGGCGCGATGCGATTGATATCGCATTGGGGGCCATGGCGGATCGATCATGTGTTATGGAAGATCATGGCGTTTCTTGGGTGGGTCTTCGTGTGGCGTCAGAGTCGGCCGAGGGGGATCCTTTTAGCTAGCATCTTTTTGGCCGATGCATGGACGACCTTGGTTTTGTATGAGACGGGTGGTCGGTTTTTGATACCGTTGCATGGACTCTTGTATGGCCTGTCGGGTGTTGGGGTGGCAGGTTGTCTTGCATTGGCGGGGGTGGATCCTGTACATCCAATGGATGAATTGGATTCGACGATGGCAAAGCGAGGGAACGAGCGATAGCCGCATGGTAGCGACCATGTTCGCTAGGGCGTGGTTGTTTTTGTTGTGTGTAGTGATTTTGGGTGGAGCGTCGGTCAGGGCGCAGGAAGTTGGAGTTGGGGGAGTTGGTGCTGGGGAGACACGACTTGGTAGGTCGCTTTCTCAGAGGTCGGCATCGACGCGAGAGCCCGAGGTGGTCAAGCCGACAGCGCAGCCGATTTTACCTGAGACACTGGATCGGTTATCGCAGAGTTCAAGTAAGCCGAACGTGGGGGGATGGTTGGAGGGGCTCGAGCAGTGGGTGGGACCGAAGGGATTAGCGCAATCGGTCCAGACGTTGCTTTTGTTGACCTTGCTCAGCGCAGCGCCAGCGGCGTTGTTGATGACGACCTGTTATGTGCGGGTGGTGATTGTTTTGGGGATATTGAAGCAAGCTTTGGGGAATCAGCAGTTGCCACCGGCGCAGGTGCTCAGTGGCATATCTCTATTCATCACGTTGTTTGTGATGAGTCCGGTTTGGAAGCAGGTCTATGACGATGCGATTGTGCCTTATACGGCCGCAGAGAGTACGATGCGAGCCGATGAGGCTTGGGAGCGTGGCATCGCACCGGTGCATCGGTTTATGGCAAGGCAGATAGCGATGGCGGGCAATTACGAGGATGTGCATTTGTTTTATAGCAGGTATGCACCGCAATCGGCGCCGCCGGACGATTTTCAGAGTGTGCCGATGGTCGTGTTGTTGCCGGCGTATATGCTCAGCGAGCTCAAGACGGCGTTTTTGATGGGGTTTCAGATCTGTTTGCCGTTTTTGGTGTTGGACTTGGTGATTGCGGCGGTGATTTCTGCGATGGGTATGTCGCAATTATCCCCGGCGATGGTTTCGATACCGTTTAAGCTTTTGCTATTTGTGTTGGTGGATGGATGGCGGTTGGTCATTCAGATGCTGCTCGATAGTTTCGGTTCGATCGGCTCGACGATATAGCGGGGGGCTTAGGCATGATAGCGCAGGATGCATTGGATTTGGTGCGAGGGGTACTTTTTGAGGTATTGGCGATTGCAGGTCCGGTGATGTTGATCGCGATGGTTGTCGGGTTGTTTTTGGGGGTCTTGCAAACGGCCATGCAGATCCAAGATACGACGGTGGCGATTGTTCCGCGGTTGATCGTTATCGGGTTCGCGTTGGTGCTGCTGCTTCCATGGATGGCACAGCGGCTGGTCGATTATTCGCGGGACTTGATCTTGGATATCCCTGCGGTCGTTTCGGGCAAAGGTTCGCCATGAATGGGTTCGCCATGCATGGGCTCGAGGGGCTCGTATGGTGTTACGTGTGCGTTGCGATGCGGCTCGGGCCGATTCTCGCGACGCTTCCTCCGTTTTCGTTCCGTGGAGTTTCGTGGTTGGTGCGAGCGTTGTTGCTGACGATGGTCAGTCTATCGGTGACACCACTGGTTGCCCTGGAGGTTTCGATTCGGGTTCCCGAGACGATGGTATCGGGGGTAGCGGTATTGGTTGGGGAGTTGATTTTGGGTTCAACGATTGCGCTGGGTGTGCAATTTTTCCTTGGAGCGTTTCAGACCGTGGGCAATACGCTTGCTGAGTTGGGTGGGCAAGGTCTCGTCGATGCGCAGGACGATCAAGGGGTATCGAATCAGATCGAGAAGATTTTGGTTTGGGTATCTGGAGCTTTGTTTGTTCTGGTCGGTGGTCATCGTTGGGTATTGAGTCTGGTGATCGAGACTTTTGAGCGAGTTCCGCTGGGAACGAGTTTCGAGACCACCGATTGGCTTTATGAGTTGCCGTTTCGTTTTGGGTATGCATTGTCGATCGCCCTGAGCGTCGCTTTGCCAGCAGCGGTCGTGATAATTGCCGTTGGGATAGCCAAGGTTTGGATCATGAGGAGTCTGAGTGCTTGGGATCGCCAGGCCGTGGGGGGGCCCTTGCAGGCGATGGGGTTGGTATGGGGATTGGTGTTATCGTTCAGCGCGATGGGATGGGTGTATCAGTATGAGTTAGCCGACTGGATTGATCAGACACAGCGCATGTTGATCGAGCCGCAGCGGTGGAGTTCCTCGGGGGAAGAGCGTTCGGTGCGTGCAGATGGCTGATTCGATGGAGTCCAAAAAGCACCCGGCGACGGAGCTTAAGCGTCGTCGAATCGATCAAGAGGGAGTGTTTCCTCGGAGCCAGGAGTGGTCCGTTGCATTGGTATGGCTAATGGGGGTTGGCTTTTTGCAGTGGGGCGGTCCGCAGGCTTATGCGTTTTTGACCGGGATGCTAGTCCAGGAGATTCGGTCGGTGGAGCTAGGGGTTTCGAGTCGATTGGATTGGCATGGGGGGTTGGTCCGATGTGCGGTGCAAGGGATGTACTCGATGGCGCCGATGTTTTTGGGATTCGTGTGTGTATCGTTGGCGGCGCATTTTGCTCAGGCTGGATTTCGTTGGAGTCCGCAGCGGCTCGGTTGGGATTGGGGGCGACTGGTCCCCCGGGGAGGGTATTGGTTTGGTCCTGAGACTTTATTTAGGGTTTTCCAGGGGGGGCTTCGTCTCGTTTTGGTTGTTGCGGTCGTTTTTGGGGGGATCTGGCATCGGATGGGTGAGATATCGGCTTGGGGGCAATTGCCGTTGGTCCAGGGCTTCGAGGCGGCTTGGAGTTTTTTATTGGGGTTAGGCTGGACCTTGGGTTTCGGTTGGCTTTTGCTGGCGGGAATCGATTTTGGTTGGCAATGGTGGACCCATGAGCGTCGACTGCTCATGAGCGATAGCGAATTGCGGGAGGAGCTCAAGGAGAGTCAGGGGGATCCTCAGTTGCGAGCCAAACGGCGTAGGGTCGTATCTTGAGATGTCGAGTTGGGTTGTGGATTGGTTAGGGGTGGGACTTGGGTCTGGGTCACGGTTGGACTTGTGGCATATTTTCGATGGATTTACACTGCTTGTTTGTTGCGAACTGGTACCCTTTGGGCTGGGTGTTCGACCCGGCCGTGAGGCCTCATGGCTACGTGGAAAATTTGCTTGTGGATCTCCTATTGGACTTGTGCGTCGGTATGTCTTGCCGAAACTCAGGATTCCTTGGACAATTCGACGATTTCGGGCGAAGTGAAGGCGGCCTCGGGTGCGGTTTCGGGTCTTGAAAAGCCGTCGAAGGCCCCTGTTTCCTTTTGGGAAGAGGTACTTAGCAATCCGCTTTGGTTGATGATGGCGATGCTTTTGGTTTTTTATGTGGGAGTGCTTTTGCCATCCCAGCGATCCAACAAGCGGCAGCAGAGAGAATTAGCGGATCTGATTTCAAGTCTCAAGAAAAACGATCGGGTGGTGACCTCATTTGGGGTTCACGGCGTGGTCGTGAGCACACAATCCGAGGCGGGCACCGTGACGATCCGCCTGGACGAAAATTCCAATGCAAAAATGACTGTTAATCGCGACACGATTCGAGTCGTCAAGAAGGATTAGGATACACCCTATGCTGGAAACGTTTATTCAACCGATGGTTGCGTCGCTGAATCTGTTGGATTCGGTGCAATCTTTGGGAACGGGATGGTCCCTTGTCTTGGCTCAAACTTCGGCCCAAGCCGCGGAGGCCGCGGAGGCTGCACAGGTTGCGGCGAATAACTGGAAGGGTTTTTACGATGTCGGCTTGTTTTTATTCGCCGTGATCGTTCCCTTTGTCTTGGGCAAGTTCTTTTCGAGTCGGCTGAAGATGCCCAGCCATGCGATGGCATTTAGTTGGATTCTCTTGGCCATTATTGCTACGGGGATTGTGTTGGCGACTGGGCAGTTGAAGTTGGGTCCGGACATCAAGGGTGGAACGAATCTGATTTATCAGATCGATCAGACGACGGTGGGGAACAGTGGATATCGGGTCACGGCCAAGGACTTCATCGCACCGATCCTCAATCGGATCAATCCTTCGGGGATGAACGAGTCGGTGGTGCGACCTGCTGGGGACGACAAGCTTGAGATCATCATTGCGGATGTGGATCCGGCGGAGATTGAGGAGGTCAAGCGCAAGATTACCAATGCGGGTATTTTGCAGTTTCGCATTGTCGCGAACTTGAACGACCACGAGGAGTTGATCAAGACGGCCAAGGCTCAGGCTGAGAATCCGAGTATGGATTTGCGTTTGAGTCGCGAGGTGAAGTTAGCCAACAAGACCAGTGGAGAGTCCGAGACGGTAGGTCTTTGGCGGACGCTTGGTCGAACGGCCCAGGAAGGTGGAGCGGGAGAGGTTCAGGGTTATGTGCCTGGGGATACGATACGCAATGCCAGGACCGGTGAGATCCTCAATCCTGTTTTGACGGGTCGTCCCAACGACTTTGAGGTTTGGTTGGACGGCCAGAAGATCAAGGATGTCGACGTATTGTTGGCATTGCAGAAAAACAGTGTTCCTTACGTAGAGGTCAACGGATCGGATCTTTCGCGAGCCAAGGTTGAGATCTCCAAGAACGGCGGATATCAGGTTTCGTTTGTGATGACGACGGCTGGTGCTGAGAAGATGCTCAAGATGACGATTGCCAACCAACCGGACGTCAACACGGGGTTCAAGCGTCGGATGGCGATTTTGCTCGATGGGATTGTCTTATCTGCTCCTAGTTTGAACAGTCCGATCCGCAGCGAGGGTCAGATCGAGGGTAATTTCTCGCTCAAGGACGTAGAGTTTTTGGTGCAGATATTGAATTCTGGATCGTTGCCTGGTGCGATTAGCAAGCAACCGATCAGCGAGAATGTGGTAGGAGCGACGATGGGTGCCGATGCGATTACCAAGGGTCGCATGGCAAGTCTGTTCGGGTTGATCAGCACGATCTTGTGCGTGTTGGCTTATTATCGTTTTTCAGGATTGATCGCGACGGTCGCTTTGGTTTTGAATTTGGCGATGATTTTGGCGAGCATGATGCTTTTCCGTCAACCGCTGACACTGGCTGGACTTGCGGGGTTGGTTTTGTCGGTGGGGATGAGTGTCGACGCCAATGTTTTGGTGTTTGAGCGGATACGAGAGGAGAAGGAAAAGAATGCGACGAATCGCATGGCGATTCGCAACGGATTCGATCGAGCTTGGACGACGATTTTCGACTCGAACTTGACAACGCTCATCAGCGCCTTGGTCCTTTATTATGTGGGGACCGAGCAGGTCAAGGGATTTGCGATCACGTTGATCATCGGATTGGCGATCAGCATGTTTACGGCGGTGTTTTTTGCTCACAATTTGTTTGAGATCGCCGAGCGTTGGGGTTTTGCGAAGTTGGGGATGTCCGATTGGGTCAACTCGACGAAGCGTTCGATTTTTGGATTGGCCGACATCGACTTTTTGAGCTATCGCAACATCGCCTATTTGATTTCGGGTTGTTTGATTGCAATCGGTTTGCTCGCAACGGTGCTTAGGGGACGGCAGTTTCTCGATATCGACTTCAACGGTGGCACGTCGGTCGTATTCTCGTTGGACAAGACGATGGAGCCAGACCGAGTGCGTGAGATTGCGCAGAAGGCGTTCGATGTCGACGAGGGAGGTTTGCCTATTCAAACCACGTTGACGAATGTGGAGATGCGTGAGTTCGATAAGAATACGGTTTTCAAGTTGGACGTCTCGCTCAAGGACGAGGAGCAAGTTCGCGACCGGTTGCTCAAGGGCTTCAACGGGGAGACCGGGGCGAAGCTGGTGACTTATGACATGAAGTCGGCGATCCAAGATCCAGTCGGCGGTGCACCTTTGGCACCGAGTAATGCACCTGTGGAATCCACGGCGGTGAAATTGACGTTTCTCGATACGATCGGATCGTCTTCGGCTCGTTTGAATGCGACGCAGATCATCGAATCGTTGGTGGCCGCATCGCAAGCTGCGGGACGGAACCTGGTCGACTCGCAAGTGGAGCTTGAGCCTACCACCGACGCGAATTGGACAAGGACTTCGGAGGTTGGTTTTTCGGAGTGGAACGTCAAGTTGCCTTATGACGCGGCCACGACGGGACTTGTGTTGGATCAGATGCGCACGGCGATTCAGACCAAGCCTGTGTTTCAGTCGTTTAGCAAGATTGAGAGTCGTGTTGCGGGCGAGATGCAGCAGAAGGCGATTCTGGGTTTACTCCTGAGTCTTTTGTTTATCACGATTTACATTTGGTTTCGGTTTAATAAAGTTTCCTATGGGGTCGCGGCGGTCGTCGCGGTGGTTCACGACGTATTGATCACGATGGGGTTGTTGGCGGTCAGCCACTGGCTATTTAGGCCACTTGGGTTCCTATTGATCGAGGATTTCAAGGTGTCGTTGACGATTGTCGCTGCGATTTTGACCGTCATCGGTTATTCGCTCAACGACACGATTGTGGTGTTTGACCGGATCCGGGAGGTCAAGGGCAAGAGTCCCAATTTGACTGAGAAGATGATCAATGCATCGGTGACACAGACATTGAGTCGAACGTTGTTGACATCCTCGACGACGATCATTGCGATTTTGTTGATGTACATTTGGGGTGGAGAGGGGATTCACGGATTCGCTTTCTGCTTGTTGATCGGGATTGTGGTCGGTACGTTCAGTTCGATTTTCATCGCATCTCCGATCCTTTTGTGGCTTGCTCAGCGCGAGCAAGCAGCCCGTGCCGCTTCGAAAGTGACTTCATAATGCACGCCTATCGCACACATACGTGTGGACAGTTGCGTTCGGCCCTCGTTGGATCGTCGGTCAAGCTTTCGGGCTGGGTGTATCGCAAACGGGATCACGGGAATCTACTGTTTGTCGATTTGAGGGACCATTATGGGATAACCCAAGTGGTCGTCGACCGAGACAGTCAGGCCTTTAAGCTCATCGAGGGGATCAAGCTCGAGTCGGTCATTTGCATCGATGGAGAGGTTCGAGCGCGGGGTGCGGACCGAGTCAATCCGGAGATACCTACCGGTGAGATTGAGGTCAAGGCGACGGGAGTCGCGTTGTTGTCGGAGGCATCGGAGGTTCCATTTCCGATTTTTGGCAACTCGGAGTATCCCGAGGAGATGCGATTGAAGAACCGCTTTTTGGATCTTCGTCGCGAGAAGCTCCATGCGAACATTGTGTTGCGGAGTCAGGTGATAGCCAGTTTGCGGCGTCGCATGATCGACGAGGGCTTTACCGAGTTTCAGACACCGATTTTGACGGCTTCGAGTCCTGAGGGAGCGAGGGACTTTTTGGTCGCATCGCGGATCCATCACGGCAAGTTTTATGCGTTGCCGCAAGCGCCGCAGATGTTCAAGCAGTTGCTGATGGTAGCCGGTTTTGATCGGTACTTTCAGATCGCACCTTGTTTTCGAGACGAGGATGCGCGGGCCGATCGATCGCCAGGTGAGTTCTATCAGCTCGATTTTGAGATGAGTTTCGTGACCCAAGAGGATGTTTTTGGGGCGATCGAGCCGGTGTTGTCCGGAGTATTTGATGAGTTTTCTCGGGGGCGCAGCGTGACACCGCCACCCTTTCCGAGGATTACTTATAAGGATTCGATGCTCAAGTATGGATCGGACAAGCCTGACTTGAGGAATCCGATCGAGATCTCGGATGTGACCGAGATTTTCAAGGATGGTTCGTTTGCGGTTTTCGCGAAAGCGATTGAGTCAGGTTCGGTGGTTCGAGCGATTCCTGCTCCTGAGGCTGGAACACGAGCGCGTAGCTTCTTTGATTCGGCCAATCAGTGGTCGCGGGATGAGGGTTATGCGGGATTGGCTTACATCAATTTCAAGGGTGGCGAGGGTGGCGGGATCGCTAAGAATCTCGGACCGGAGCGCGTCGCGCAGTTGGTGGCCAAGATGGGGCTTGGACCGAACGATGGGGTGTTTTTTGCTTGCGACAAGCCGTCGACTGCGGCGAAGCTTGCTGGATTGGTGCGGACACGGGTTGGAACGGAGTTGGGATTGATTGAGCAGAACGCGTTCAAGTTCTGTTGGATCGTTGATTTCCCGATGTACGAGTGGGATGAAGTCGAGCAGCGAGTGATTTTCAGTCACAATCCATTTTCGATGCCGCAGGGTGAGATGGAAGCTTTGGAGACGATGAATCCTCTGGACATTTTGGCTTATCAGTACGACATCGTCTGCAACGGGATCGAATTGTCGTCGGGTGCGATCCGGAATCACAAGCCTGAGATCATGTACAAGGCGTTTGAGATTGCAGGCTACGATCGATCGGTGGTCGATGAGAAGTTCAAGGGGATGATCACGGCGTTCAAGTATGGAGCGCCGCCGCACGGTGGTTCTGCTCCGGGTGTGGATCGGATCGTGATGTTACTTGCTGACGAGCCGAACATTCGGGAGGTGATTTTGTTCCCGATGAATCAGAAGGCTGAGGATTTGATGATGGGTGCTCCGTCGTATGTCTCGGAGAAGCAGTTGCGTGAGTTGCGGATTGCGATTGTTGGTGATCCGCATAAGCCGCAGTGAGATGATCGGGTTTGGTTGAAGTTTTAGAGGGTGGAAGAGGGATTCACCGCGAAGACGCGAAGGGAGCGAAGGAAGAGAAGGATTGGAAGAGGGATTCACCGCTAAGACGCGAAGGGCGCGAAGGAACAGAAGGAGTGGAAGAAGGGATTGCACCGCGAAGACGCTAAGACGCGAAGGGGGCGAAGGGGGCGAAGGAGTGGAAGAGGGATTCACCGCGAAGGCGCGAAGGGGGCGAAGGAAGAGAAGGAGTGGAATAGGGATTGCACCGCGAAGACGCAAAGGGCGCTAAGGAAGAGAAGGAGTGGAAGAGGGATTCACCGCGAAGACGCGAAGGGAGCGAAGGAAGAGAAGGAGTGGAAGAGGGATTCACCGCGAAGACGCGAAGGGAGCGAAGGAAGAGAAGGAAGAGAAGGAGTGGAAGAGGGATTCACCGCGAAGACGCAAAGGGCGCAAAGGGCGCGAAGGAAGAGAAGGAGCTAGGGTGAGTGGTCGACTCTGGATTCTTCGTGGTTTCGCGGTGGGAATAGGGACCATAGAATGAGTGAGTCCAATGAGTAAGTCCAAAGAAGAGATAGAACTAGTTGCGACGCAATTGGTGGATTCTATGTTGGCTGTTCATCGAGAATTGGGACCGGGGTTGTTGGAGTCTACCTATCAGGCGTGTTTGGCTTATGAACTTCGCGAGCGGGGCATCGAGGTTCGGTGCGAGGTCGAGTTGCCGGTCAAGTACAAGGGGCTCGACATTGAAGCGGGCTATCGGATCGACATGCTGGTGGCCGACTGCATCGTGATCGAGAATAAGTCGGTTCAAGCGTTGGTCCCGATCCATGAGGCCCAATTGCTGACCTATATGAAGCTCTCAGGGTGTCGTCTGGGCTTCTTGGTCAACTGGAACGTTCCGCTTATCAAAGATGGAATCAAACGAATCGTGAACAAGCTATGACCACCTGGAGCTTTTTTCTTTGCGTCCTTCCCGTCTTCGCGGTGAAAACCCAATGAAACTGCAAATCAACGCCGATGCGACCAAGCCTTCGAATCGCTAGGAGCAAACGCTCGATCGACGCATCCCGGTGAGTTGAGCCCTTCCTGTTCGGCGAGGGCACAGGGGTGTCATCGCTAGGTTTTCATGGTCGAAGTTGTCTTGGGAAATCGACCCAAACGGCTTCAGGGGCTTAGAAGTTTTGAAGTGTTTGGGAGAGGAGTTCCATGGGGAGTCCGACGACGTTGGTCGGAGAGCCTTTGAGGAGGGTCAGCCAGGGTGGTCCGTCTTGGAAGCCTAGCGAGCCGGCTTTACCGACCCACAGATCGGTGGCGAGGTATTCATCAAGTTGGGCATCGGTGAAGTTTTTGAGGATCAGTGTTGAGCAATCGACTTGGATGATTCGGTTTGCCGAGGCGCGGCTCCAGAGGCAAAGTCCGCTGTAGACGCGATGTTCTCGGCCTTTGAGTCGCAGGAGCATTTCTTTGGCGTGGTCGACGTTGTTGGGTTTGCCGAGGACCATGCCTGCGTGTTCGGCGACGGTATCGCAGGCCAGGACGATTCTCTGGTCGACGTCGATTTTTTGTATGACATCGGCTGCTTTTTGGAAGGCGAGTCTGGCGACGAGTTCCGGTGGAGTTTCTCTTGAGCAGATGCCGCATTCGGCGGACGGATCGGGTTCGATGACTTCGAAACGATACCCGTATTGCGAGAGGAGTTTTTTGCGTCTGGGAGAGGAGCTAGCCAGGATGATGGGCCTGGGGTCAGGAACAAAGTCCTTGGGGGGGAGGAACAGGTCGTCGTGGGTGCTAGGGGTTTCGGCGGGCATGGTCGCTTAGGGGGTGTTCGTCGGTGGGAAGCCGATTCTTGGTCGGAGTTGATCCCAGGATTGTTTCAGGGAGTCGAGGAGACGTGCGATGTGTCCGGAGGCGAGGTAGACTCGGCAGCTTACGGCCGATTGTGGGTAGAAATTGGTGATGAAGTCAAAGCTGAATTCGTAGGGACCGTGTCCGATCATGACGGCGTTGGCGTAGGTTCCTGAGAGGATTTCGTCTTTGATTTTGAGTTCGTCGTAGATGTCTTGGGGGTTTTGGCGTTTGGGTGGTTGCTGGGTGTGTTGAGGGTGTTGAGTGTGTTGGGCTTGTGGACCAGGGGGCGAGGTGGTTGGGGGTTGTTGGTTGCTGGCAGGGTTGCTGGCGGGAATTGAGGCGATCGCGTCGAATGGTAGGGTTGAGGCGGGATTGGCTTGGGGTGGTGGGACGGGGAGGCTTCCTGGTAGTTCGCCGTAGCGTTGTCGGAACAGTTCGATATTTTTGGCGAGTGCATCGATGAATTGGGGCATGACTCCGTGGGGTAGTACGACGCGGGCGACGATGCTGCTGGGTCTTGGGAGGTTTCGGACGAAGTCCAATGTTATCGAGGGAGTCTTGAGGATCGCCGTTGGGGTTGGACATGTTTGGGGGTTTTCTTCAGGAGCCGATGGGTCGATGGCGTTTCGTTAAACTTAGGATTTTGCTTCGAGGGAGGCAACCTCTTGGCGCAGGATGCGGTCGAGAATTCCGTTGACGAATGCGCCCGAGTGTAGACCGCCGTATCGTCTGGCGATATCGATGGCTTCGTTGATTGCGACGCGTCCTGGGGTATTTCCGTGTAGCATTTCGAAGGCAGCGATGCGCAGGACGTTTCGATCGATGGTAGCCATGCGTTGGATGGCCCAGTTGGCGGAGTGTTTGGAGAGGAGTTTATCCAGATCGCTTCGGTGGGTTCGCACGCCATCGATGAGGGATTGGGCGAAGGCGACGAGGGGTTCGTGGTGGTGGAGTCGTTTGCTGAGGAACTCTTTGGCGACTTGATGGTCGCGGGTTGGGTGGAGATCTTCTTCGAAGAGGAGTTGGAGAACGATTTCGCGGGCTCGCCTGCGTGTGATCATTGGATTCCGGGAGTTGGAGATAGATTCAGGGAGGATTTGCAGAGCATTTGATCGACTTCGTTGGAGACGATCACACCGTAGTTGATAGCACCGAGCCAACCGGACATGATGATTCCGACGCTACCGGCGTGGTAGAGGCCTTGGATTTGTTGGGGTAAGGCTCTAGAGACGGCGAGCCCTTCGAATTTTGTGCCGAAGCTAGCGCCTGAGACGTGTTTGGTGTAGTGGTTGAAGGTGCGGGGAGTAGCGGCTTCGGCCCACTCGATTTTTTCTCTGCAGTTTGGGACGTACTTTTCGAGGGCATCGAGGGTATTTTCGATGAGATCTTTTTTGCTTTCTTGGTAGGCCGTTTCGTCCAGATCGGCCCAATCGTTCCAGTTGGCGTTGGTGCTCGAGACGATGGCGTGTCTTTGTTTTCCGTCGGGGCGAGTTCGTGGGTAGTAGAAGCTGAAGGTACGCGAGGTGATATTGCGGTTCAGGAGCAGGTCGGTGCGGAATGCATGGGCTGTTGAGCAGAAGAGCAGATCGCCGGTCGCTTCGGGGATTTCGACATCGGGTTTGACGGCCATGTAGACTTGGGTGCTGCTGTTATTGAGTCGGACGGCTTGTGTATCTTGGAGGAATTTCGGGTCGAAGTGTTTTGGTCCGACGAGATCGAGGATGGTCGACCGGAGGTTGGAGTTGCTTACGACGGCGCGGCAGCGGATGGTACGCCCGTTGACTTCGACGCCTTGGACTTTGCCGTTTTCGACAAGGATTTTCGAGACATCGCATTTGATGCGTGCATCGACGCCGTTTTGGGTCATTTCGGCTTGCATTTTGCTTACAAGGTCATCGGTACCACCTTCGTAGATGAAGACACCTTTGGCCATGAAGTTCGAGAAGACGATGCCGTAGGTGATGGCTGGATCTTCGAGGGTCGAGCCGTTGGCGTAGGTGATCGGTTCCATCAGGAGTCGGACGATATCTTCGCGACCGGGGAAGAACTTGTTGAACAGTTCTCGGGTGCTCATGGATTGGTCGTCGTAGAAGTTCATCGAGCGGGCCGTATCGAAGAACTCGGTGGTGGTTTGTTTTGGGATTCCGAAATGGGAATCCATCAGCGAGGTAAAGTCTTCGCGGTTGTAGGTTGTCGTCAGGGAGAACATCGGGTTATCGAAGCGGATGTTCTTGAGTTGGACGATGTTCGAGGCGATATCGTCGTTCCAGTAGCGTTTGCAGCTTTTGAGCATTCCGTAGGGAAAGCCGTGGAGGGAGATATCGAAGGTATGCCCTCCGGGTCGTTTGAACCAGGTGGCAAGTCCGCCGAGTTTGTAGTGTTGTTCCAGGAGGAGAACGCGGTGCCCTGCGCGGCCGAGGATGTTGGCAGAGGTCATCCCTGCTAGGCCGGAACCGATCACTAAGACGTCGTATTCGGGCTTGAGGCCTGCGAGAAAGTCTTTTGGCATTGCAAAGAGCGGCGAGCGGGCAGAATCGAAGGATAGGAATGCGGATGAGAGGGGTCGAACCTCCACGGCCATATGTATTAGGCCACTAGATCCTGAGTCTAGCGCGTCTGCCAATTCCGCCACATCCGCGACGATTGCAATTCCTATGGGTCAAGGAGAATATAACAAAACTTGGGGTGGGTCAAGTCTTCCGTAGGCAGGCTGTTTAGGTATTTGAGCGGGCGGGGAATTTACCGGATCGGTCCGGGAGGTGCCGTTCGAGTCCGAGTACCATTTCGTGGAGTGGTCGTGGAGGATTCGTGGGGTGGTCGATTAGCGCGGGAGTCTTCCGACGACGGGGGTGGGTTGGTAATCGTGAGGGCGTTTGTTGATGACTTCGGCGCGGATGATGGTATCGGGGCGGATGCTGGGGTCTTTTCGGGTTTCTTCATCGGTAAGGTCGACGATTTTGAGCAGGCCTAGGATTTCGATTCCGGAGACGACTCTTCCGAAGACGGCGTTTCGTTCATCGGCCAGTGGTAGTGGTAGGAAGGTGAAATAGAATTGGCTACCTGCGAAGCTCAGGGAGCCTTGGGCTGGATCGGCGTTCATTCCTACGGGGAAGGCCAGGGAGCCACGGAAGTGGTTTCGGTGGGTAGGCAGGTCGAATTCGGGTTTGATCCCGTATCCTGCGTTTCCTTTGCCGTCCCCTTTTTCGCAGCCGGTTTGGGCCAGGAGGTGTTCTTTGACAAAGAAGAAGGGTTTGCGGGTGTAGTAACCTTGTTCGACGAGGTAGACGAAGTTGGCGACCGATTCGGGGGCATCGTCTTCGAAGAGTTCGACGACGATTTCCCCTTTGGTCGTGAGGATACGGACTTGGGGATTATTTTTGGTTTTGTCTTCTTGGCGTCGGAGGAGTTCGGCGGCCCAGGATTTTTCGATTTCGTCGATTTTCGAGAGCATGATCGATTCTTGGGGGCCGAGTTTTTGGGTCGATTGGAGATCGGCCCAAGCGCGTCGCACCAGATCGAAATCGCCTTCGAAGAAACCGGCGTATCCGGCGTAGAGGAGGACATCCTCGTCGACGAGGGTTTTGGCATCGAGGATTTTTTTGGCAGGATCGATCCAGTGGTCGAGGCGATCGGTTTTGCCGTCATCGATGAGCATTTCCTTGAGCATTGAGCCGACGCCGGCGTACTGAGTCGGATCGCTTGCGTAGAGGTCGGCTGCGGCGTTTCGGTAAGCGATCAGAGATGTGTTTGATTCTTTGAGTTTTTCGAGCCATTTTTCGCGGACGCCGTCGGGGAGTTCTTCTTTGAGACGGTGTTGGATTCGCACGTGGGCGAGGGTGAAATCGGCGATTGCGTCGCGGAGGTTTTCGGAGGCTTTTCGGAAGGAGGCCGCAAGTGGGGAGTTGTCTGAGGCTGGGATGACCCCGAAGGTGGTCATGCGGAATTCTTCGGCTTTGAGTTCGGCGTCGCGTTTGGCTTGTTGACGGGCTTGGCGTTGCTCTGGGGTCAGGTTGGAGTTTGAGGGGCTTGCTGCTCCTTGGCCTTTGGCCAGTGGGCTTTTGCCGGAGAGGACTGAGCCGCCTGGGAGTACCGTAGGGCTGGACGGGTCGGACAATTGGGACCACACTGGGGCCAGGGTCGCCAATTGGAGGAGGATTCCGCTGGCGATGAGGATTGTGGGTCTTCTTAGGAGTCTCATGGATTCGAAGGTGTTATGGATTGCGGAATGGATGGCGGCGGGAAGCATAAGGGGTTGGGATTTCCATGAAAAAAGCGGACCATGAAACGATCACTTTGAGGATCATCGCAGGGCATTTACGGTCGCGTCGGTTTGAGTTTGCGTGCGATCCGCGGACAAGGCCGATGAAGGATCGGACGCGTGAGGCGGTGATGAATCTTCTGGGTGGTACGCTTGAGAATCGGCTAGCGTTCGACCTTTTTGGGGGTTCGGGCGTATTGGCCTTCGAGTCGATCTCGAGGGGGGCAGAGCATGCGTGGGTTTGGGAGATTCTCAAGCCTGGAGCGAGGGTAATCCGCAGGATTTCTGAGGATTTGGGGATAGCCGACCAGGTGGATGTGTTGGATCAGGATGTGATTCGCTGGTCGGAATCGTTGGCCGATGGATTGGAGTCCCGAGGGGGCAAATTTGCCGAGTTGGGGGCCAATACGGTTCCTTGGGTGGTCATTTGCTGTCCGCCTTATGCGATGTGGGAGAGCCACAAGGCGGAATTGACGCAGTTGGTGCACGCTTGGGCCAAGGCAGCCCCGTTGGGAAGTTTATTTGCCGTGGAGCTCGAGCAGAGCACGGAGCTTGGGGTACTTCCTGCGTTTTTGGAGTGGCAGGTGCGAAGGTACGCCCCTGCTCAGGTTGCGATCGCCGAAGTTTTAGAAAAAGCGCCGGGGGCTTAGGAATCGGCCAGAGGCTTTTTCTTTTCGGTGATCACTTTGGATTTGAGGGCCATTTCGGCGTTGAGTTCGATGAAGCTTTTCCAATCGGCCGGTACGTTGTCTTCGTGGAAGATGGCTTCGACGGGGCATTCGGCCACGCAGGCTTCGCAATCGATGCATTCATCCGGATGGATGTAGAGCATGTCTGCGCCTTCGTAAAAGCATTCGACGGGGCAGACCACTACGCAATCGGTGTATCGGCAGCCTACGCAAGGTTGAGTCACAATGTGAGCCATGGTTCCGAGCAACTTTCCAGCTTAAAATTCCAAGATAAACAGTAAGCGAAACGAGACGAAAGGTTCTTTTTTCGGACGCGTCGAAGGCATCCTAGGCAGGTCGGATCTGACTGTCAAGCAACCTTAAGTAGCTTGCTGTCGGCCATTTCTGGTCTAAAATTGAGTTCTTCGGTTCCTGATTGGGTGCTAACGGGTCAGATTTTCGTCGGATCCATTGGGGGCCCGAGCCTGATTTTGTTCCTTTATTTTGCTTGCACCTCGAAGAGGACTTGGAGTTATCTGTGGCCCTATCCGAATTGGATCGAGGACTGATCAAGGACTGTGTGGAGGGGAGTTCGCAAGCTTGGACGACTTTTTGCGATCGTTTTGCTGGATTGGTGATGGATGTGGTCGATGAGACGCTGGCATTTGCGGGTGTTTCAGGGCAGGACCGAACCTTGCGGTTGCGGGAGGAGTTGGCGGAGGGATTTTTTCCACCATGGCAAGAGAGAGTTCTTCCGAGGGCCGAGGTTATACTCAGGATCCGGTTCAGTTGGCCGAAGGGGCCTATCAGGCGCTCGAGCCCTTTGAGAGTCATTCCCGTTCTTCGGGGGGCTTCGAGGCGGGTTTGGGGCCATCGCAAGAGCCTCAGCGGGTCGCCTCGCCGGGTGTGCATTGGATCCGCCGTTGGAAGCTTCCAATTGTCCTGTTGGTCGCATCGGTCGTTTCGATGACCTGGGCGGGTCTGACGATGTGGTCGCCGGTCGAAGCGATCGAAGCGGCGTTTTACGATGGATCTTTGTTCGATGTTCGCCGAAGTGTTTTGTCCAATTGGTTTCCAGGGTTGTTGTTTTCGTTGGCACTAACAGCGATTTTAGGAGCCCACGAGTTGGGTCACTACATCGCCACGAAGCTCTATGGGATACGTTCGACGCCGCCCCTTTTTATCCCGTTTCCGATCAGTCCGATCGGGACCTGTGGAGCGGTGATCTTGATGGATGGAAAGCAGGCCGATCGCAAGCAGATTTTCGACATAGGGATCGCTGGTCCGTTGGCTGGGCTTCTCGTTGCTATCCCTGTGGCGGTGGCTGGATTGCTGATCGATTTGCCGATGCGTTCTGGGGGGGTACCTGCTTATACGTTTGGCCAACCGCTGATTATTCAGGGTTTGCAGGCGGTGCTTCAAGAGACGTCGGCCGTGACGCTGACGCCTCCGCCGAAGTCCCCTTTTGAGTGGATCGGTGGCAGTACAGCTTGGGTCTCTGGGATTCAAAACATCGACATGAATCCGTTGCTCATGGCGGCTTGGGTTGGTTTGTTGGTCACCGGGTTGAACATGATCCCGATGAGCCAGCTCGATGGAGGGCATGTGATTTTTGGGTTGATGGGTAGGGGCTCGCATCTGTTTTCGAAGTTGGCATATTTTGCCTGCATCGCCTATGTCGTTTTTGGTATTCTGGTTTTTGGGCAAGGTTTGTTTGTCTTGATGTTGGTACTCGTGACATTGATGGGGATTCAGCATCCGCCGAGCCGCAACGACGAGGTGCGTTTAGGTCTGTTCCGACAGGTCTTGGGGTGGTTGACGTTGAGTCTGCCGTTGCTTTGTATTCCTTTGCGTCCGATCACGATGGTCATGTAGTCTGAGGCGTTGTTGCGTTGTCGAATTCATTTCGTCGAAAGAGCAGCCTAAGCCGCAATGCGGTTTTTTTCGCCGTGGGGGCGTCAGCCTTCGCATTTTTTTGCTCCGCGCTGACGGCTTATAACGACGTTGTTTTTTCAGGGCTTCATCAGTTTTCGTTGGCCTTGATGCTCCTGTCTTTTGTGGGGGTGATCGCGACGGTTTTTTCCAATCGATCCGCTAAAGAAACGAAGTTGCGGATCGACCCCACCGGTGAGGTCACGGCCGATGGGAGAAAAGTCCATCGGGTGATTGCGAGTCGGTTTGAGAACTTCATCCACATCGAGTCCTCGGGAGATCGCGAGCAAGCCCCCGGACAAGCCCAGGGACAAGCTCAGGGAGCGATTCCGTTGATTCGAAAGCTCGGTGGCACGCGGCGCGAGCGGATCCTCGTGGCGGTGGTTCGGAACACCACGGTCGATTTGGATTTCCTCTCGGAGCTCAGTCAGCTTCCGAATTTGATCGTGATCGACATTCAAGGATGCCGAGTCGAGGCCGACGCATGGTCGGAGTTTGCTTACTTTGATCGGCTCAAGTACTTAGCCGTTTTCGGGGCGATGGAAGGTCAAAGTGAGCAGGACTTGTATTATTCGTTTCCGGAGGTCAAAACGATCATCGAACCGGTCCTTCTGGTCCACTCATCGCCCGATGCGGTATAGAAT
>JAJTFB010000160.1 GCA_021300015.1 Pirellula sp.
CCGTCTTCCGTAGCACATTCCTCCGTAGCACGGTCCTCCGAGGCCGTGCGTGCCTATCACCGCGACCACCGCAGCACCGTCCTCCGCAGCACCGTCCTCCGCAGCACCGTCTTCCGTAGCCGTCTTCCGTAGCACGGTCCTCCGAGGCCGTGCGTGCACGTCACAAATCCATTCGCCTTCCTCCCAGCACAGCCAAGACTCTTCAGCTACCAACCCGCCCCCGTAACCCATGCTTTCATCACCATTCCCTGCTAAACTACCAACCCACGACAACACACCGCAGCAAGCAATCTTGGGCTCTCCGCCCGCACCGAGATCCCGCGATGGACAAAAGACAGCTCAGCGAGACCGACATCCGCACCAAATTCATCACCCCAGCCATCCTTGGCCCAAGTGAGAAAAAATGGGACCTGATGACCCAGATCCGCGAAGAAGCCTACTTCACCAAAGGCCGAGTCATCGTCCGAGGCAAAACCGTCCAGCGCGGCGAAGCGAAAAAGGCCGACTACCTACTCTTCTACAAACCGAACCTCCCGATCGCGGTCATCGAAGCCAAAGACAACACGCACTCGGTCGGTGCAGGGATGCAACAAGCCCTCGAATACGCCGAAATCCTCGATGTTCCGTTCGCCTACAGCAGCAACGGCGACGCGTTCTTGGAACACGATCGGACCGCCACCGGCCCGAGCGTCACACGCGAGATCCCACTCGAATACTTTCCAACCCCAGACGAACTTTGGAATCGCTACTGCACCGCCAAAGGCCTCACGGACCAGCAGAAAACCGTCGTGACCCAAGATTACTACGACGACGGCTCCCAGAAATCGCCCCGGTACTACCAACGCATCGCGATCAATCGAACCGTCGATGCGATCGCACGCGGCGACGACCGCATCCTGCTGGTCATGGCCACGGGGACTGGCAAGACCTACACAGCATTCCAAATCATCTGGCGACTTTGGAAAGCCGGCACCAAGAAACGGATCTTGTTCCTGGTCGATCGCAACATCCTAGCCGATCAGACCAAGACGAACGATTTCAAACCCTTCGGCAAGGCGATGACCAAAATCACCAACCGAACCGTCGACAAATCCTACGAGATCTACTTGTGCCTCTACCAAGCCGTCACCGGTACGGCCGAAGACCAGAACATCTACAAGCAGTTCTCACCCGACTTTTTTGATCTGGTGATCGTCGACGAGTGCCATCGCGGTAGCGCTGCGGACGATGCGGCTTGGCGACAGATCCTCGAGTATTTCTCATCGGCAACCCAAATTGGCCTGACGGCCACCCCCAAGGAAACGAAAGACGTTTCCAACATCGAATACTTTGGCGATCCGATCTACACCTATTCGCTCCGACAAGGCATCGCCGACGGCTTCTTGGCACCCTACAAAGTCGTCCGAATCGGACTCGATAAAGACCTCGATGGCTGGCGACCATCGAGCGGCCAAACCGACAAATACGGCCAATTGATCGAAGATCGCGAATACAACGACCGCGATTTCGATCGGACGCTGATCCTAGAGAAACGGACCGAGCTGGTCGCTGCCAAAGTGACCGAGTTCCTGCGCGCGACGGACCGCTTTGCAAAGACCATCATCTTTTGCGAGAACATCGACCATGCCGAACGCGTGCGGCAAGCCATGGTCAATGCAAACCCCGACCTCGCAGCCGCCAACAGCAAGTATGTCATGCGCATCACCGGTGACAACGACGAAGGAAAAGCCCAACTCGATAACTTCATCGATCCGGAAATTCCCTACCCAGTGGTGGCTTGCACCTCGCGCCTGATGAGTACCGGCGTCGATGCGCAGACGTGCCACCTGATCGTGCTGGACCGTCGGATCAACTCCATGACGGAATTCAAACAGATCATCGGACGCGGCACCCGGATCAACGAGGACTACAACAAGTTCTTCTTCACGATCATGGACTTCCGACGCGCCACGGCCCTCTTCGCCGATCCGACGTTCGACGGCGATCCCGTGCAAATCTACGAACCTAGTTCGGATGAATCGCCACTCCCCCCCGACGACCATAACCCCGACGATATCGACCCGGCGGATCCAGACGCCTTCCCAAATTCCAACGGAGAGCCCGAGGATCCAGAGTTTCCCTCGGGGCTGGGTTTTAAGGTCGGAGTGCCACCGGTTCGCTACGTGGTCAACAACGTGCCGGTCCGCGTTGCGGTCGAACGCGTGCAGTATCTCAACCAGGATGGCAAGCTGATCACCGAAAGCCTCACCGACTACACGCGCAATGCGATCTTCAAGAAATACGCATCGCTCGAGGCGTTCCTGAACTCCTGGAACGATGCCGATCGCAAGCAAGTGATTCTCGAGGAGCTTGCCAGCCAAGGTGTATTCTTTGAGGAGCTGGCCGCAGAGGTTGGACGCGATTTCGATCCGTTCGATCTGGTCTGCCATGTGGCCTTTGACCGACCCCCTTTGACGCGCCGAGAGCGAGCCAACGGGGTCAAGAAACGCGACCTGTTTGGCAAGTACGAAACCAAAGCCCGAGCGGTCCTCGAAGCACTGCTTGAAAAATACGCCGATGCGGGGATACTCAGCCTCGAATCCATGGAGATCCTCAAGGTCGATCCGTTCCGAACCTTTGGAACCCCCATCGAGATTGTCAATCTCTTCGGTGGCAAGTCTGGATACTTAAAAGCTCTGCGGGAATTGGAATCCGCTCTCTACACAAAGGCTGCTTAATCGATGCCCAACGTATCGAATCTGGTCAAGACGATCCAAGACATCATGCGCAAGGACGCGGGCACCTACGGGGACGCCCAGCGGCTGGAGCAACTCGGTTGGATGTTCTTTTTAAAGATCTTCGACGACCGCGAGATGCAACTGGAACTCTTCCAAGACGATTATCGATCCCCCTTGCCCAAGAATCTGCGTTGGCGGAACTGGGCCGCCGACGAAGAGGGGATCACCGGCGATGCGCTGCTGGATTTCATCGACAACAGCTTGTTGCCGAAACTGAAAAGCCTCTCCGGTTCGGACAAAATGAGCACCTTGATTCGTATGGCGTTCGAAGACGCCAACAACTACATGAAAAACGGGACGCTCATGCGTCAGGTGATCAACAAGGTCAATGGCATCGACTTCAACGCCTCGGACGATCGCCACCTGTTCGGCGATATCTACGAGAAGTTGTTGAAGGACTTGCAATCGGCAGGCAATGCCGGCGAGTTCTACACCCCCCGTGCAGTGACACAGTTCATCGTCGATCAAGTCAATCCACGGCTTGGAGAGACCGTCCTCGATCCGGCCTGTGGCACCGGAGGTTTTTTGGTGTGTGCGATTGAGCACCTGCGCAAGCAAGCCAAAACCGAGGCCGACGAGCGCACCATCCAAGATTGTTTTTCGGGGATCGAGAAGAAGCATTTGCCGCACGTGCTGTGCATGACCAACCTGATGCTCCATGGGATCGACGTTCCGTCGAATGTACGGCACGACAATACGTTAGCAAGACCGCTGCGCGATTGGGGCCCGAAGGAACGGGTGGATGTCATCGTCACCAATCCGCCGTTTGGGGGGATGGAAGAAGACGGGATTGAATCGAATTATCCGGCGGAGTTTCGGACGCGCGAGAGCTCAAGCCCGGCGGTCGGGCCGGATTGGTTTTGCCGGACGGGACGTTGTTTGGCGAGGGGGTCAAAACGCGGATCAAGGAAGCGTTGTTGACCGAGTGCAATTTGCACACCATCGTTCGGTTGCCCAACGGCGTGTTCAATCCTTATACGGGGATCCGCACGAATTTGCTTTTCTTTACCAAGGGGACTCCGACCAAGGAGGTTTGGTATTACGAGCATCCTTATCCGGCTGGGGCCAAAAGTTACAACAAGACCAAGCCGATCCGGATCGAGGAGTTTGAAGCCCAGAAGAAGTGGTGGGGCAAGCCCGACAAGGCTGGCTATTACAGCAAGCGGCAGGAGAGCGAGGTCGCTTGGCGGGTTTCGATCGATACGATCAAGGCGGGGAATTACAACTTGGATTTGAAAAATCCCAACCGGATCGACGACGGCCCTGGAGACGTGGCGCACTTGTTGCCCGAGTACGAGCAGTTGCTCGAGCAGATCGCCCAGACGCGAGCGAAGTTGAGGGAGGAGTTGCACCAAGCCCTGGCCGCAACCTCACGAGGGACCCCATGA
>JAJTFB010000075.1 GCA_021300015.1 Pirellula sp.
CCGCCGGGCTTCCCCAAACTCCTGAACCTTGACCCCCCAAGCCCCCCCCACCGATGCTCGGCTCGCTTGTCGACGTACAAACTCAAGATGGAATCAAACTCCATGGGTTCCTCTCACCCAACCCATCCAACCACAATTGGATCTGGATCATCGTCCACGGTGTCAACGGAAACTTCTACGGCTCAACCCTCCTGACCGAACTAGCTCAAGGAATAGCTGGTCTAGGCCACTCCTGGCTTTTGGTAAATACCCGTGGCCATGACCTTGCAACCTTCGGCTCTGCCGATCAACCGGCCCGTATGGGGTCGATGTTCGAAACCATCTCCGATGCCCAATCCGATCTTCAAGCATGGATACAATTCTGCAAAACTTCGCGATACAAAAATATCGGATGCATCGCCCACTCGCTCGGAGCCGTCAAATCCTCTTACGCCCTTGCGCAATCCACACTCCAACTCGATCGCTTCGTGGCCCTTTCGCCCCCAAGACTCAATACCCAACTGCTCTTGAACGATCCGGCCAAACAAGAGGTCTTCGACGATCACCTAAAGGAAGCCGACCAATGGTGCGCCAAAGGCTTCCCCCACCACATCATGCGAGTCCGCTTCCCGCTGGCAAACCTCCTCTCGGCCGCTACCTTTATCGATAAATACGGAAGTGGCGAAAAATACGATTACTTCGCTTACTGGTCCAAAATCCAAATCCCAAGCTTGTGGGTATTCGGCCAACAAGAGGTTCGCCACGGTTCGGTCAACTTCCGCGATGTGGATCTAGCCCTCGAAGCCAAATTTGCCGATCATCTCGCCTCAAACCACGCTTTGTCGGTCGTTGCCCAAGCGGATCATTCCTACCGAGGACAACGCAAAAGCCTTCTCGAAGCGATCGCCGCCTGGTTGACCCCAGACCCGATCGTCGGCCCAAAGCCGACCGATTCCATCGGCTAATACTAGCCGGTCCTGGCTCGCCAACCCCGACTAGCCAACCGGGAATCAGGAGCCTTTGTGTATTCCCCCCTTGAAAACTGGCTACAATCGTACTCTCCAAAGTTTACTTCGTTTTTCCACCTCACCACCTTCGATCGATCCCCATGACTGCCACTTCACCTGCTTGGCTCGCCAATCCTACCGATGTCTCCGAAGCCAAGAAAAAACTTGATCAACACACCTTCGAGACCGTCCAGTGGCACTTCCACGAATCGACCGGATCCCCCTTCTGGCTAGGCAAGAAAGCCGAACTCGGGTTCGATCCGCTCAAAGAAATCAAGACATTTGATGACCTGAAAAAATTTCCTATGTTCGAAGACGAGTGGCTCCGTGGCGGACCGGTCGAACGCTGGATCCCCAAAGGCCTCGCCGGCAAACCGACCTATGTCTTCGAAACCGGCGGAACGACCGGGATCCCCAAAAGCCGAGTGGTCATCGATGACTTCCGAATCGATTACGAACTCTTTAGCCACACCCTTCCGGATCAGTACTTTCCCAAAGGTGCCAATTGGCTGATGCTCGGACCATCCGGCCCCCGCCGTCTGCGGCTAGCCGTCGAGCACTTGTGCCAATACCGAGGCGGAATCTGCTTTTGCATCGACCTGGATCCTCGATGGGTGATCAAGCTCATCAAGAAGGGGTGGATGGAACATCTCGAAGAGTACAAGAAGCACTGCATCGACCAAGCCATCACGATCCTTACGGCCAACCACAACATCAAGTGCATGTTCGCCACCCCCAAGCTCCTGGAATCCCTCGCCATGGGCTTGGCCGAAAAAGGCACGACGCTTCGCGAATGCGGCATCACGGGGATCTTCTCCGGCGGAACCGAATTCACCCCGCAATGGACCCGATTCTGCGTCGAAGAACTCCTCGAAGGACTTCCGGAGCAAAGCGGTGTTTACATGACCCCAACCTACGGCAATACCCTCATGGGGTTAGCTTGCTCTCGCCCGATCACCGACGAAGACAACTACACGATCGCCTACTACGCCCCCGAACCTCGCGCGGTCGTCGAAATCGTCGACTTTAAGGACTCCAATAAAATCGTCCCCTACGGTCAGACCGGTCGCGTCAAACTCTACACCATGACCAAAGAGTTCTTCGTCCCAGGCTTCCTCGAGCGAGACGAAGGCGAACGCGAACTGCCCTATTCGAAATACCCCTGGGACGGTGTCTCCGGAGTGCGTCCCTACCACGGATTTGCCTCTTCAACGACCGTCGGCGTCTACTAAACTATCCGCTTCTGAAAATTCGCTAAACAATGCTTACCATCCAACCGCTACGCTGGGGCAAACCCTACAACTCCCTCGATACCTTCGATGTAATCCACTTCGATACCGGTGAAGCGATCGCCAAGATCGGACAAGTCACCGGCGGAATGGTCCAACTCGATATGAGGAAAGCCGACCAAGCTCGCAAAGCCCTGCGCAAGTTCTCCTGCGAGGACTTGATCCAAAAGTGCCAAAAAGCTGCCCAGCTTTTTGAACACGAACCGCTGAGCGTCGGAGATGGAATCCAAACCGTTAGCGATTTTATCCACCAGCAATCGGCTAGCACGGGACTCCCCGAGCACATGTGCCAGAGCAATATGAAAAAAAATTGCTTCGTGCTGAGCAACATGGCCAAAATCCTCGATTGCTTGACCCGCGGTCTGCCCCTGGATGTCTACACCCGAGGCTACGGAGAAGAAAACCGCGGAGTGACTGTTAGCTACCAATGCCAAGCCCCCGTCCTCGGTGCGGTCCTGCCGAACAACTCCCCAGGCGTCCATACCCTGTGGCTTCCGGCCGTCCCACTCCAAGTCGGATTGGTCCTCAAACCAGGTTCCCAAGAACCCTGGACTCCCTACCGCATGATCAGCGCCTTTATCGCCGCTGGAATCCCCGCCGAAGCCTTCTGCCTCTACCCAGGTGGCCACGATGTCGGCTCGACAATCATGTCCAAATGCGAGCGAAGCATGATCTTCGGTAGCGCCCAGACCGTTCAGCAATACTCAGGCAACCCACGCGTCCAAGCCCACGGGCCGGGCTTCTCGAAAATCCTCATCGGAGATGATATTGTCGATCGCTGGGAAGACTACCTCGATATGATGGTCGAGAGCGTTGCGAGCAACTCAGGTCGCGGTTGCATCAACTGCTCAGGCATCTGGGCATCGCGGCACACCAAGAAAATCGCCGAAGCGATTGCCGCCAAAATTGGACCCATGGAGGCCCTGCCACCCCAGGACCCCAACGCCCAACTCGCAGCCTTCACCAACAAACAGATGGCCACGGGAACTTGGTCGATGATCCAACAAGATCTCGCCGAGTCGGGAGTCACCGACATGACCGCCTCGTACGGTCCGCGACTTGTCGAAAAAGAACGCTGTGCCTACCTGCGACCGATGGTCTTGCACGCCGACTCGCCAAGTCGCGGCGTCGCGTCCAAAGAGTACATGTTCCCGTTCGTCTCCGTCGTCGAGTGCCCACAAAAGGACATGATCAAATCCATCGGGCAAACTCTCATCGGAACGGCCCTGACCGCCGATCCCTCCTGGATCGATGATCTGACCAACGCGGTGAACATCGATCGCCTCAACATCGGCGCCATCGCCACGAACCGCTTGAATTGGCTCCAGCCTCACGAAGGGAATCTCACCGAGTTCCTCTTCCGAAACCGCGCCTATCAATTCGCGGGTTAGGCGTAACTTACAGCTACAAGGCGCAAGGCTACCGTCGGGCTCGTCCAGGCGGAGGCGTAACTAACAGCTACCAGCGCATGCGCTCGGCAGCCTCGGGTAGCTGTAAGTCTTGGCCCCGCTGGCATAAGTTGAATGGCATTGAATTAGTGTAAGCGGAAGTGCGCAAGCACTCCGGTGAGTGATGGAATGTCCTCGATATCGCAGTGTTTTTCACCGGACGGCTTGCGCCGTTCCGCTTTTAATTCAACGCCATTCCGCAAAAAGCCGACGGAGGCCAAAAAGCTCCCCGCTCTACAGCCCGCAGCTTGCAAGCAACCGGTCTGCGCCCGACCGGACGACATCCTGCGTCGGCAATCCAGTCTCTGCCTCGATCCTTTCGACCTCGTAACGAGCTTCCGCATCGCTCAAACCATGCGTGTTGATCGCGATGCATACGACCCTTACGGGAGCCAAAGCCCCTCCCGCACTGGCGATGCTCTCATACATCGCGACCACATCCCGCAACGGCGGAATCTTCACCCACTTGAAATCCCGCAAATGATGCATCTGCGCGCGATGCACCAAAACCAAATGACTCGGCTGCGAACCCCGCAAAAGGGGTAATGTCGCCGTCGAAGCCGGATTCAAAAGCGATCCCTGCCCCTCGATAAACACCACATCGCGGTCCTGCGCACAGGCGATGAGCTCCTGCTGCACAGCCCCAGATGCGAAATCCACACGGATCGCATCGAGCGGAATTCCATCCCCCTCGAGCATCACTCCTGTCTGGCCTGTGGCCATGAACTTCGATCGCACGCCCCGGGCCAAGGCCGCTCGATGGAACGCGATGGCCGCCGACATCTTTCCGATCGACATGTCCGTCCCGACAAACAGCACCCGCTTGGCTCCCAAGAGCCGAGCTAAGCCCATCCCGGAACTCAATCCAGCAGGCTCCTTGCGTATGTCCCATATCCAATGGCCCTCCCGCACATGCGGTGCCAACCGCGAATCGCTCCCGAGCGATGTATGCAATCCATTGAGAATATTGAGCCCGCCTTGCAAAGAGGCTTGCAGGTCAGGAATCCAGTCCTCAGGAAGCTTGCCCCCAAGGGCCGCAAGTCCAAGCGCCAAAGTCTGCGGCCCATAAGCCATCGCTTCGCTTGCCGTCGCTACGATCGGTATCGGACGATCCATCGGGATGCCCGTCAACTCCCTGAGATCCCCACCTGCGGTCTGACGATCGATCACCACGACGCATCGCTCAGGAGCAAATCGCAGCAAAGCCAGCCCCGTCTTGCCATGGATGCCAGTGATCCCACCGTGCAAAAGGATCGCTAATCGGTCGGTCGCATCGTATTGCGGATGTCTAGGCATGTGTCACTCCAAGTCCAGGCAGGTCGCGGTTGATCAAGTACCCGTCGTCGAATCGGCATCCGACAAACGGATCGTCCTTTAAATTCAAATGGCTATCCAAGTCGATGTAGTCGACCAGAGCCCCCAAGCTATTCGCGGCGGTGTTTCCCATACTCGTTTGGGAGTAACATCCTAACATCAGCTTGAGTCCATGGGCACGGGCCGTATGGATCATTCGCAACCCTTCGGTCAATCCGCCACACTTGAGAATCTTGATGTTGATCCCGCTGCATCGACCGACCAATACCGGTATGTCCCGAGATGTCCGACAACTCTCGTCAGCCATGATCGGCAAACTCGATCCGCGATGGACCTGTGCCAACGCCTCCAAGTCGCTCGGCTCTGTCGGCTGCTCAATGTGATCGACTCCTCGCTCGGCAAGCCATCGCGACATCGCAATCGCATCCGGTACACTCCAACCCCCATTGGCGTCGACGCTCCGATGGATCGACGATGGCAGCACAGCTTCGAGAGCCTCAAACATCGCCTGGTCGGCTCGAATCCCTTCGGGCGAACCCATCTTGACCTTCACCGCTCGGACCACCCCAAGCTCTAGCCACTGCATCCACCTGCGTTGGGCCGACTCGGGCGATTGAATGCCGATCGTCACCGATGTTGGTACCGATAGGCTTTGCGAAACCCCGAGCAACTTCCAAACGGGCAAACCAATGGCCTTGCCGCACCAATCCCAAATCGCCATATCGATCCCCGCAATCGCCGACGACGCGATGCCCCGGGCTACCAATGCCCCGTGGATCGATTCCCGCTGCCAAGGCTCATACGAAGATACAATCGATGCAGCACGCGATAGCTCGATCCCCAAATGATCGAAAGTCTGAGCCGTATGCGGAATCGAAAATTCAGCCGATTCACCAAACCCCTCGGTCCCATCGCTCGCAATCGATATTTCCCAGTTTCGAGAACTGGCCTGTGTCCCCCGGCTAATCGCCAACGCTACGCGTTTTTGTACTTCAAAGCCACGGCAAGTCAGCTTTATCAAGGCGACCTCCACTCCATGCGATAATGAGGACCAATTCCAGAAATGTCGAACTCATCGCCGACGATACACCATCGGCTAGCTTGGTAGAAGGGGACAGCCGAAAACCTCGCGTTGCACCAGAGCTCCCAGCCCTGGGATTCAGCCATTTGGGCGACGTAATCGAGCAGTTGACGCCCGATGCCGCGCCCCTGCCACGTCTGCAAAACCGCCATGCCTCGCAACTGAACTCGGGCGGCAATGCCGCTTCGAAACTCCGGGGGCATCAACGTCAAGCAACCGATCGGCTCAGTGTCTCGAAAAGCCACCACATGCCGCGTCTGAAGGTCCTCGTCGCCAGCAAACAACGTCGCGTCAAACCCCATCCCAAGTGGCTTGCGCAATACCTCAAAGCGGACCTGACGCACCGGTCCGATGCGCTCGAGCCCCCGCGACTCATCGATTCGAATCAACATAGCAAACTCTCAAAACCAATCATCGCCCAGGAATCGGACGCCACTGATTGGAATTTCTCGGATCGCCTGGCCCCAACGCCGAACTTCCCGGTGTTGGATTTCCCGGAGCGAGATTTCCCGGTGATAGACTTCCCGATGAGAACCGTCCGGAGGTACCCGGCCGGGCGTCGGGCAAGCCACCGCCACCCGACATCGATCCCGAGGAAAGCCCGGACAGAGTTCCGCCAGCCCCCGGGTTGTTGGCCATCCGCGAACTGGGGTTGCGCCCCTGCAATTTGGCAATCTCCCGCTCGCTCTCGCCGAGTCGACGCTCTAGCTGCACATTGCGCTGCTCGAGATCCTCGGCTCGCTTCTTTTGACTTCGGAACTCCGAGAGCAAGCGTTCGCTCTCGATCTGGTACTGCCGCATCGCATGATTACCCGGCCATTGCTGGCAACCACTGGTGCTTAGGATCAAGCAAACCACAGCTAAATAGCCCAACGAACCGATCATCCGAATGCCCATCCGAACCCAATGCGATCCACACAGCAAAAATCGCCAAGTGGATCGCCGAGCGAATCGCTGCGGGGGAACGGTTTTTTGAGTTCCTGCAAGCATCGAGGGGTTCCTGAGGACAAACAAGCTGGACAGCTATCTTGTCAAAGGTCTTACCAAGTCCCCGTCCTGGAGCGGAAGAGCACTTCCAGGAAAAATTTGCAGATCAGGCGATCCAATCGGGGATGACTCGCCCATGGACGTCGGTCAATCGGAAGTCGCGCCCTGCATAACGGTAAGTCAATTGGGTGTGGTCGAATCCCATCAACCGGAGCATCGTCGCATGCAGATCGTGGACATGGACCCGATTCTCAACCGACTTGAAACCGAAATCGTCGGTCGCACCGTAAGCCTGGCCACCCCGGACCCCACCCCCTGCGAGCCAAACGCTAAAGCCATAATGATTGTGGTCCCGGCCGCTGATGGTCCCTTCGTTGGCCCCCTTCTGAGGCAACTCGACCGTCGGTGTTCGTCCGAACTCGCCACCCCAAAGGACCAGCGTCTCGTCGAGTAGCCCGCGCTGCTCAAGATCGCTCAGGAGGGCCGCGATGGCTTGATCGGACTCTCCTGCAAGCTTCTTGTGCCCCTCGAAGATCTTGTCGTGGTTGTCCCAGGGTTGGCCTTGGCCATGCCAAAGTTGCACGACCCGAACGCCGCGCTCGATGAGCTTCCGAGCGATGAGCATCTGCCGGCCCTGAACGCCGGGCCCATACATATCGAGGATATGCTTGGGCTCCTTCGATACGTCGAAAACATCCATCGCCTCTTCTTGCATGCGATAAGCCAGTTCCATCGATTGAATTCTAGCCTCGAGCATCGGATCGTTGGTCCTGGTCCGGCTATGCTCGGCGTTCATCCGTTGGATGATGTCGAGCTCGCGACGCTGCGCTGGCCGAGATAGCTTCCGATTCACGACATTCTCGATGAGCTTCTCGACGCTCTCATGCTTGGTATCGATGTAGGTTCCTTGGTAGATCCCCGGCAAAAATCCAGCTTGCCAATTCTGCGATTCCTGGATGGGATACCCACCAGGGCACATAGCGATGAAGGCTGGTAAATTCTGGTTGTCGGTCCCGAGCCCATAGGTCAACCAGGAGCCAAAGCTCGGACGGACCTGCCGTGGCTCTCCGCAGTTCATCAGCAAAAGCGATGGCTCGTGGTTCGGAACATCGGCGTGCATCGAGCGGACCACACAGAGCTTATCTGCATGGGCGCTTGCGGTCTTCTCAAAGAGCTCGCTGGCCCAAAGTCCCGACTGACCATGCTGCTTGAACTCGAAGATCGACGGATACAGATTCCCGGTCTTGCGTTCGGTCCGAGGGGTCTCCCCAGGGAGCTCCTTCCCCTCAAACTTGGCGATCTGCGGCTTGGGATCCCAGGTGTCGATATGGGAAGGCCCACCGTTGGCGAAAATATGGATCAGATGCTTGGCTTTGGCCGGAAAATGAGGGGCTTTAGGCAAAAGCGGGTTGGGCGAATTTTCGCTCGCGGCCAACGATTGCATCAAGCCACTTAAAGCCACGGCGCCGAGCCCAAAACCGCCGCGTTGAAGCAGCTCACGACGAGAGAGCATCAGGTCGTTCGGATCGAATGGAAGGTCGCGCATCGGAGTTGGTTCTCGGTCGAGTCGATGAAACTAAGGTGTGTTTAGTCGATGAAACAAAATTCGTTCGTCAGCAACAGCAACTGGGCAGCTTGTTCCCACACGCCAAGCGGTACGGATCGATCGCCCCGAAAGTCCCTTTCGCTATTGCCTCGCGATCGGGTTTCATCGGTCGAAACGATGCGAACCTTCCATTCAAACGAATCGGAATCCGCATCGGAGTTGCTATCGGTCACGAAATCGATCGTATCGCCAGGCTCGAGATGGATATCGTCGGCATGGGTCGGGCTGCTGGTATTCAAAACGGTCCACTGTCCGATTTTTTCTTTTTCTCGCAATACGATCGTCGCGCGCACGCCGTTGCCCTTTTCAGCCGGATGCCGTACCAATCCGCGAATGCGAAGATCGACCGACTCTTTAGCCGTCCAGCGACGGACCACCGTCTGATCGAGTTGCCGCCCCGGATGGCCTCCCGTGGAGCTCAGAAAAGCCCAGTCCAGGGCCGGATCGGGCAGCTCGTCTTGCATCCCCTGCCATCGCTTTTGGTGAAAGCGCGGTAGGGGCTTGAAACCGACCACCGAACCGGTTTCGGGGTCCAACGTCGCGGTCCCATACGTCCAGCGGCTCTCGGGGAGATCGGGCGCCTGATCCCCGGTAGCTTGCAAAACTTCAAGCATCCACGCTTTTTCCTGCGGACTTGGAGATCGAGCCAACACGCGATGAAACAACGCCTCGATTCCCGCATCGGAACCGAGCACCTCAGCCTGCTGACCGACCGCTCCGAGCATCGAAAGGACCAGATCGCTGTTCATCAGCACCAAACCCTGCTGCGGGACGGTCGTCTGCGGACGGGTCGGTACATGCGCATCGGGACTTGCGAAATCAAACGTCCGGAACAGTTGCGGTAAATTCTGTCGGTCGATGTAAGCGTAAACCGTTCGTCGCTTGGGAAACGGTGCCTCGGTGATCTTGACGCTCGGACCCCCGACGGCCGGATCGAGTTGACCGGTCGCTAGCAGCAGCGCATCGCGCAGCGATTCAAAGTCCATCCGTTTGCGCTGCGCACGCCACCATAGCCGATTTTCAGGATCGATCGCAAAAGCATCCTCGCGATGGTAGCTCTGTTGGCGATACGCGCGACTCAGAACCATCCGCCTCATAAGCTGCTTGGTCGACCAGCCTTGCTGGATAAAATCCCAAGCCAACGAGTCCAGAACAACCTGTTGCACCGGTACCTCGCACCGGACCCCAAAGTCGCTCGGTGTGTCGACGAGCGGAACTCCAAAGAGCCAACCCCAAAGCCGATTGACATACACGCGGGCCGTCAACGGATTCTTCGGATCGACGATCGCTTCGGCCATCTCGAGCCGCCCGCTGCCGGTGCCCATCTCGATCGGCACATGACTGGCCAGGAACCCAAAGAACCGACGAGGAACATCGGGCCCGGGGTTCCCCGGGTTGCCTCTCAAAAAAATCTTCGTCGGACCCTGGTCAGGCTTATCGACCATCCGCATCGCCGATGGCTCGCCACCCGGCTCGCTGCTCCCGAGCATCGCGCCATGGAGCGAGTAGTAGTCGGCCATACTGACCGGATCGAATTTGTGATCGTGGCAGCGAGCACAACTGGCCGTGACCCCCATCAAACCGCGTGTGATCAAGTCGATGCGGTCGTCGGCGATATCGTGGGGATTGTTCAGAAAGCGACGACCAAGGGTCAGCATTCCCATCGCGTCGAGCTGCGCATTTTGATTCTCAGGGTCGAGTCGATCGGCGATCAACTGATAACGCAAAAATTGGTTGTAAGGCATGTCCGCATTGAAGGACCGGATCAACCAATCGCGATATTTATAAGCGTGAGGGTATTCGCGGTCTTCTTGGAACACATACCCTTTGTTGTCGGCGTATCGGGCCACATCCATCCAACGCCGCGCCATACGCTCCCCAAAATGCGGGGATTGCAGAAGCTGATCGACCAGTTGAACGTACCAATCTTCCGAAGCGTTCGTTGCGACTTGCTCGATTTCCGAATACGTCGGTGGTAGACCCAGCAGATCATTGTAAACTCGGCGCGTCAGCGTCCTGCGATCGGCTTCCGCAGAAAAACCTAGCCCTCGCTGAGCCAGCTTCAATCCGATCGAACGATCGATGGGGTCGCTCGTGGGCCCAAGATCCCCGACAACTGGAATTTCCGCGGGAGCGACCAGGGGTTGATAAGCCCAATGCGAAGCGGCCTGCTGCGCCTTGTCCAGAGCCGGCTCTGGAACCATGCTCGGGTCCTCTTGGCGTGGATCGATCGCCCCGTCGGCGATCCATTGCTTCAAATCGGCAATCTGAAGATCCGAAAGCTTCCCATCCGGCGGCATTTGGAAAGCCGAGTCGGTGTACTCGATCGCTTTGACCAGCAGGCTTTCGGCAGGCTTGCCCTCCAGAATCGCAGGGCCAAGTGTTCCACCCCGTCGGATCGCGGCGGACGAATCGAGCCGAAGCCGTCCACCGAGCTCTCCAGGCTTAGTCGTCCCACTGTGGCATTCATAGCAGTGCTCGACGAGGATCGGACGGATCTTGGACTCGAAGAAATCCAGTTTGGGATCCTGAGCCAACACCGGGCTAGCCAGACAGCAGCAAATCATGCATCGCAATGCCCGTGCAGTCGAAGTAGCAAGGCTCATGAAAGTTTTTCTTCTGGAGGGGGAGGGTAGCCAAATTGCAGCTAAGTACATTGCATATCGGCCAGTTGCTCGGGATCTCCGCGACGAAGGCTCAGAAAGTTCTTTTTTTCCCGAGCCGCGCAAGCGGAAAAACCGGATCGCAACCTGTTCTATTGTAGCTCTAAATCCAAGGAAAACCAAGCCAAAGAGAGACCAATCGAAGACCCATTCCCCACGGCATAGCAAGCTTGAGGTTAGCCCGTTTTGCGTTTCCAAGGCTAGGGATTATTGGCTAAACTAAGCTCCCTCGGACGAAGCGAGGCTTGTCGCTGTGGCGAAATGGCAGACGCATTGGACTTAAAATCCAAGGACCTTTGATCGGGTCGTGTGGGTTCGACTCCCACCAGCGACACTATGGGCAAGCACCTCGAATGTAGGGTTAGGCAAGTCACTCTAGGCGGCAAGGGCAATGAAGCGAATCGCGGTCGTCGGGTCAGGCATCAGCGGGCTTGCGACTGCTTGGTACCTACAGGAGCAAGGCCATCGGGTTGAGATCTATGAGAGCCAGGATCGGTTCGGTGGTGTGATCGACACGCTCGATCCGCGGGAGACACCGTATTTGGTCGAGTGCGGCGCAGACAACTTTGCAACCCTGCTTCCGGACGCTTGGGAGCTGGTCAAGCAGATGGGGCTTGAGTCGGAGTTCATCCATCCGAACAAAGATTATCGTATTGCGCAGGTCGTCCATCGCGGTCGGTTAGTTCCGATCCCCAACGGCTTCTCGCTGATGCAACCGACGCGCATCGGGCCGATCCTATCGACACCCATCCTGAGCCTCTCAGGAAAGCTAAGAGTGCTGCGCGAGTATTACGTCCCAAAGCGCGAAAGTTCGCAGGACGAGAGCGTCGAGTCGTTTGCCGTAAGGCGGCTTGGACGTGAATGCTTCGAACGGCTCATCGAGCCTATTGTCGGAGGGATCTTCACTGCCCAGGCCGACAAGTTGAGCATGCAAGCGGCGATGCCTCAGTTTGTGCGGATGGAGCGCGAGCATGGGAGTTTGATCCGAGCGGCGTTTGCCAAGCGCCGAGAGGCTAGTGCGGAAAACCGTTCGGCGAGGGAAGCATCCGGTGCGCGGTACGATCAGTTCACTGCCCCAAAGCTAGGAATGAAGTGGTGGTTGGGTCAGATAGCCAAGCCGCTTGGGGATCGACTGCATTTGAATCACAGGGTCGATCGGATCGGGAGGGTCGAGATGGGAGGCTGGTCAGTCAGGGTGACTCAGACGAAGGATGCAACGACAAGGCAGGAGCATTTCGATGGGATCTGTTTAGCGGTCCCGAGCTATATCGCTAGTGGATTGCTCAGGGGTGTGGATCGGGAGTTGGCCGACGGATTGGGATCGATCGAGTATGCATCATCAGCGATTGCGGTAATGGCGGTACGTCGGGATGAGATACGACCCGATGCGTTGTGTTTTGGGGCGATTGCTCCCTCGAGCGAGAAGCGGAATTGTTTAGCGATCAGTTTGACGAGCGAGAAGTATCCGGGACGCAGTCCGAGCGACACGGTGGTGATGCGTGCGTTCATGGGAGGCGCTGTCAGGCCCGAGTTGATGGAGTTGGGAGACGATCGGCTTTTGGAGTTAGCGTTTCGCGAGGTAGCGGAATTGTTTGGGGTCCGTAGTCGACCAACTTACGAGCGTCTGATTCGCTGGGAGCGGGCGATGCCTCAGTACCATGTGGGGCATGTCGAGCGGGTCAAGAGGATCCGTGAGTTGAGTGCCAAGCTCCCTGGTTTCGGATTGGTAGGCAATGCGTACGATGGGGTAGGCATCCCGCAGTGCATCCGAGGCGCGAGGCTCGCAGCGGCCGCGTTTTGAGCCCCCTTCGAATCCTCCTGACATCCCCTCCGCCACCGGCTCTTGGAAGAAATGAACGCAAAGGCGCAAAGACGCAAAGGTAGGGGATCTCGCGCAGAGATCAGGCCGCTTGGCCATTCCCCCCATGCTCGGTGGTGGGTTGCGCGGCAAAGCCCGCTTCACCCACCCTACGGAAAACCTCCAAGCCGCTTGGCCCCCCCTCCCCTCCAGGGCTTTGGCTGGGGGGGAGGGGGGGTGAGGGGCGACCGCGCGTAAGGCTGTTTGGTTTTAACCCGGAGAGCGCCACTTCTCTGCCATTAGTGCGTCAGCCACCGGACCCTAGCGGATAGGCTCTTTAGTCACGCCCATGTCGCGTTGCTAATGCGCGCAACACGTCATCTGAACCATAGGTAACAAAATGAACAGACCCATCTGCATGAAGAAAATTCGCCCCCCCAGGATGAAAACTCCAAAAGTTCGTGCCATCACAATCTGACGAACTGACTCGCTCAGGAAACACAAACTTTCTAGCATTGCAAGGCATCCAAGGATTTGTGGGATCAACTTCTTCGTATACACCGAGCGTATGATCAAAAGCCCCGTCGACACCAACACCGGCATACCACCAACCGAAATTACTGCCCCCCGATATTGGCCTTTCACCTACCAAAATGGTTTGAGACAAACCATCTATGATTTCGCTTGATTTGACTCGTGAATCATAATACAGAACCCCATCACGATCTTTTGAATTTATCCCGGAAACACCCAAAAATGACGTTGGACCAACGAGCATGCTATGTCGTAAGGAGTACTGAAGACTCGAGCTATGTGGGTCAGAGGGACATCCATAATGATGATTAATCCTCGCTAAATTTGGGTGGGGTACTGGGCGAAAGGGTGAGTTTTGCAGTCTTGAATGCATACGAATTTTCTCAAACCAAGCTAACTCTCCAAGTTGCGGAAGGATCGAAACCATCCAGCTGGTGTATTCCAGTTCCTGAAAACGTGCGACGGTACCAGCAGGGAACCTGCGAAAACTTATCTCATGTTCGATCAGTGCTAAACCGATTTGTTTCATATGATTGTTGCAGGAAGCTCTTCTCGCTGCTTCGCGGGCCGCTTGTACGGACGTCAAAGTCAGTCCAAGCAAGATACCGCTGATCGCGATGACCACCAACAACTCAACCAACGTAAATCCACGGCGACACATCACAACTCATCTCTACCGTCTAAATTTGAAGTATATAAACACAACGACTGCTAAACCAAATGCACCGATGATGAACCAACCCCATAGTCCGAGGCCGCTTCGTGTGGGCATCCCTGTTGGCTCTGGGAATCCCCAGTGAGTCAGGTACGCTTTGCCATCGTTGTAAACAACATCAGCATCCGTTCTCACAATGCTGTAGCGCGAATAAGTGTTGCCTGAAACTTCAAGCTTCTGTGGTATCAAACCCCTACCTTCAGCGGAGTAAGTCCACTCAGCAATTAGCTTGCCGTCATCCATCCTTTGGCCAGCCAGCGACTTTAAAACAGGCTCACCATCCGAGCCTCTGACCCCTGACTTAATCATCATTTCAACCATTTCCTCAGAGATAACTTCTCCTTTGCGTATCAACTCCATTCTTGAAGGCCAATACGGGTAATCTTTTAGAAGAAGTAGCTTCCCTTCCTCATATGGGAATCGACCGCTGGCATACATATCTTTGTTTATACCGAAGGTTACCTCTAAAAAGTTGCCACCTTGCTTCAACTCCAAAGCGGAAAAATTATTGGCTTCCGTCATGAACAGCAATTCCCGCCAAACAACGGGTAGACAAAGTAAACTTGCACCGGCTCCATATCCCTCTCGGCAGAGAACCTCCCATGCTTGCGATTCGATCTCGCAACTTGGTTTAACAGCAGTGATCGACCATTCATCTTGTCCTTTAATGCGTCCAAGTTGAAACGAATAGCGAGGGTTATTTCCAGTAACGCTAACAAACGTCCCATCACGTTTTTGAATGGAATAGAAACTAAGCCCACTTCGCGCAATCTCACATTCGACTGTTGTTGCGGTCTTTTCGCCTGAAGGGAGAACCTCAATTTTGTATATCCCTGTGCAACGGGAAGCAACCGATCCAACTTCGGCGTTCCATGCAGCCGAAATAGCATCCCATGTTTGAGCACGTAAGGTACTACTGGAAATGCAAATCAACAGTATCAAATTTTTTGAGAATTGGTTTCGGTTTGATTTCTCCATAAAATCATGTCCGATGGGAGGAACGATTTCCCCGACGCAGTGTCCCCAAGTCGCGACGACGAAGAGCTTGCATTAGCTTCGAGTCAGAACATCGCCAAGCTCGTCTCGAACGAGTCAGGCTCTTCCTTTGCGTCATTGCGCTTTTGCGTCTTTGCGTTTATTTCTCCGAAACAGCCTGGATCTCTACGGGAGATCCATTACCTAAACGGCTTATACCTCAGATGCATTCCCCTCCTGAAATCCTATTTAGTTTAACCACTCCAACGCCTTGGGGACCGCGGCTTTGAGTAATGGTTCATAGTGCCCCTCTCGCTCCAACTCTAGGAAATCGACTTTGCCCCCCGCTTTGCGAAGGGCATCGACGTAGTCTTTCGTGCCCTTGAAGGGTTCATTGTCATCGTTTTTCGCATGAGCGATAAAGACAGGGCATCGCAACTTGGAGATGTAAGTGATGGGAGATCCGCTGACGATGTAGTTATTGAGGTTTGGAAGAAACTTGGCCATCGCAGGCTCTTGGACCAGGATATCTCCGAATCTAGGCTTCAAGTCAGTAATGGGAGCTAGTGCAATGCACCTACTGATCCGAGGATCCTTGGACGCTAGCAACAGCGATAGCGTGGCTGCCGAACTGTGTCCCCAGATGATCAAACGCTTAGGATCGGCCATCGGCAATCGAGCTAGAGCAAAATCGATAGCAAGTTTTCCATTTTCCACACCGGCATCGGCGGCCACGAAATTGGAGTAGGCTTGTCTCAGCAAAGGCATGTAGGTCGGGCCATTGGTTGGGCTCACGTTGGGGGGCATTGGACCATCAATATCAAAGCTGATGGTGATCATCCCAGCCTCCGTGAATGGCAAAAACTCGGAGTCGGGTTGAGGGATTTCGATACTCGCACCGTGAAGCAATGGTGTACCCGCAGGAGCTTCAAACACGACCGGCAAGGATTTATCAGCATGGGTTCCTTTGGGGATAAACACGTTCAACTTTAGTGATTTATTGCCTTGCCTTGGTAGCTCGAAACGATGCCAAACGATGCCGGTATCGCCGAAGGGCTTGGGTTCACCGAGTTTAGGAAAATCGCGTGACGTTGACGATGGAAGGTTGGCCTTCGGTGGTACCACCAGCGGCTCACTGGCGGATGGAATATTTGGCGATTTCTCGGGAGTTGAATCGATCACGTTCGGTCCCTGAACTATCGGTGATAGGAAAAAGAAACCGACAGGAATAAGGACCAAAGCTACGGCACCTGCGGCTGCGATCGCAATGATCCAGCCCCAAGGCGTCGAAGAGGCCTTCGCTTCGGTAACCTTCTTGCTGGGGCTGGTCGACATTGGCATGCTGTAACTTGCAGCTGGAAGATCGAAAAGATCATCCTGAGTCGAAACATGATTGGCTGGTTTGGGTTCGTTCAGAGATGAGGCAGGACTAGGCTTGGCAAGCTGCATTTTCTTGCCACATTTCGGACATGCGATGATTTTTCCTAAGGCCTCTGAAGAGACTTTCAGTAGTGCTTGGCAACCGCTACAACGAATCTGCAACTTCTTACTTTCGGGCATGGCGTGCATTCCTATCGGTGGCAAATAACCTGATGGAACCCAATTCAGGCGGGGAGAATTTCCCAATGTTACTGCGATTGTAGCAAATCGAGATAGTTCCTTCGGAGGGCTCTTCCTCGGAATTTTTTGGGTAAAAGGTTCTGTCATAAACTCGGGGACTGTCCCTAGTCATGTCAGTGATAAACTTGGGGAAAAACTCGGGGACTGTCCCTGCAAATACTCGGGAAATACTTAGGGACTGTCCCCAATCATGGCAGTGAAAAGCTCAGGGACTGTCCCCGAGTTAGCAAGGGACTGTCCCCGAGTTAGTTAGGGAAACGACCGCAATGAATTGGGCGGTCGGTGGTGGAATCGAGCGGCGATTCCACCCAAAAGATAGGTTTAGAGACCAATTCAGGCGACTTTTATCCCGCCTTGGCGCGCACCGCATGCGCTGAGCCACTCCGGCCCTTCAAAAGGAATCCATCAGCGCACCCTCAAGCCCCCTTCTCGCCCCCTAACTGGACTACCATCTAGTCCGTCTCGGGACGAATCCCGTCGGCTCAGCAGCTTATCTTCCCCTCCCCTTGCCTCCCGTTTATCTCCCGCTCGAAGCCTTTGCTTGATAAGCCTTCAGTGAGCCTTGAGCTTGCTCGGGAGAACTCGTGGGAGAGAAACTCAGGGCAAGAGCTTTCGCAGGAGACCCTATTGAGCCTGGGTACCCTCTGGGCCTGATGATCTGCCTGATTCGGATGCTTTGTCATCCGAAGAGTCCCGCTGCGCATCCGGATCAGGCTTACAACCAGCCCGATATCGATACATCTCGCCAAACTCTCGGGCTTGACGAAGCACCAGTTCAGGCCCCAAACTGTGCTTCTTGAGGCACTCCGGAACATCCTCGGGTATCGTTGCATCGGCTCGGAACAACTTGTTTTTGATACACCATCTCAATGCGTCCAAGTACTCTTCGACGGTGTAGTCCAAAAATCCTTTGTCGCTACAC
>JAJTFB010000004.1 GCA_021300015.1 Pirellula sp.
CAGGCCGGTGCGAGGTTGACGGATTTAAAGCCCGATGAGATTTTCGCGATGGATGTCGAGCAGAGAATCGACCTGCTCAAAGACAACATCCGCCATTACACACAAGACCTTCTGAACATCGATGTCATCGAGATCCGCTTGCTCGAGCAATCCACAGGAAACTTGATCCCATTGCTATCGGTTGGGATCGACCAAGCTGCAGCGGATCGCAGGCTCATGGCAAGTGCTTCGAACAATGGGGTTACCGGATGGGTGGCTGCCAATGCGGTCAGCTATTTATGCAAAGACACCTCTAGCGATCCGATGTACTTGGAGGCCTTCAAGGGGGCACGAAGTTCGTTGACCGTCCCGATCCTCTTGCACGAGGCCGTCATCGGTACGATCAATGTCGAGAGTCCTAAGCTTGCGGCGTTCTCTGAGAGCGACCAGCAGTTTCTTGAGATTTTCGCACGGGACGTGGCCGTATCGCTCAATACCCTCGAGTTGCTCGTTGCGCAGCGCACCAATGCGGCCCAGCAAAGCTGCGATGCGATCCATGCCGCCGTCTCGCTTCCCCTCGACGACCTTTTGCTCGACGCGGTCTTTCTGATGGAGAAGTACATCGGGCACGACCCCGAGAGCGTCGCAAAGCTACGGAGTGTTTTGAGCAAAGCCCGCAGCATCAAGAAGTCGATTCAAAGCATCGGCCAGTCGCTCGTCCCGCTGGATCCAGCCTCCAATTGGGAACTCAACCAACACTACGCGAAACTCGTCAGTCGCAGGATCCTGGTCGTCGACTCCGACGAGAGTGTGCGCAATGATGCCCATGCGTTGCTCGAACGCTATGGTTGCATCGTCGAGACGGCCCAAAGCGGCGATCAAGCCGTTGCGATGGTCCGCAGTTCCGACGAAAAGTACGATGTGATCATCACAGATATCAAACTGCCCGACTATTCGGGGTACCAATTGATGTTGAGGCTTCAGAAGATCCTCGATCATGTCCCAATCGCATTGATGACGGGCTTTGGATACGATCCAGGCCACTCGATTGTCAAGGCTCGGCAAGCTGGACTGCATCGCAAAGCTATCCTCTACAAACCTTTTCATCTCGACCAACTCCTCGGTGTCACCGAACTGCTCATCGAGGAGAATCCAGCATCGGGACCCCAACGATAGCCATCATCCAAAAGCGGTAGCCAACTTGAACTGGTCGATTCTTTTCCGTTGGATAGTGCTGGTCTTGTTCGTCATCGGGCATATTGGATTCTGGGTATCGCTATTCAATCGCATCAATGCCACAGGACTTCATCGCGCAACGATTAAGGCGATTGAAAAAGGGATCGTCCTGGTTTGCTTGATTCTGCCTTTGCTGTTGATGGCCTTCGAAGGCACGAACGATCCGATGCGATTCGGCGATCTCTCGAAACAATCACCATGGAGCTACACCTACAGCCTGTTTGCCATCGGATTTGGGCTCATCGCCGGCCCGTTGTGGCTTTTGCATCGCCCTCAGTTCCACACCGCGAGCGATCGCTACAGAACGGTCCAGACCGATATCGACAAGCATCTGCACCGGAGCAACCCGCAATGGCTCGTGGGTTCTCATGCTCGAAAAAGTTTGAAGTTGCCTGGCAATCAATTGATGCACTTGGAAACGAACACCAAGTCGTTGCTTATAGATCGAATCCCAGATCGTTTGGTTGGGTTGAGAATAGGGCACCTTTCCGATATCCATTTGACCGGAGAGATTCCACCAGAGTACTTTCGCCATGCCCTTGAGTGGTTGGTCTCTCAGGAGATCCATCTGCTGTGTCTCTCGGGGGATATCATCGATAAACCCGAAGCCTTACCGAGTCTGCCGATGATCTTCGGGGACTTGGGAGATTCGATGCCCAAGCTTTTTGTTTTGGGGAATCACGATCGAGCCTGTGGCCTTGATAGCACGGTTCGAAGGGTGATGACCCAACTCGGTTGGCTCGATTGCGGGCAATGCGACTACCGTCTGGAAACGCCTCTTGGCCAGATCGTGGTCCTGGGCAACGAACGGCCTTGGTTCCACCGTGAGACGACCCCAGGATTCTTGACTGCCGAGGCCCAAGCCGACGAGTTTCGGCTTGGAATCTCCCATTCCCCCGACCAATTCGCTTGGGGAAAAAAACAGGATCTCTCGCTATTGCTCTGTGGCCATACCCATGGGGGGCAGATCCGATTCCCGTGGATCGGTCCCATCATCGCGCCGAGCAAGTACGGGAGTCGGTTCGCATCGGGTATCTTCTATCAGTCCCCTACCCTTATGCATGTCAGCCGTGGGGTCTCGGGGGTTCACCCGATTCGACTCGGCTGTTTGCCGGAAGTCTCGGTTCTTGAATTGCGAAAATACAATTAGGTACTTTTCGAAGAAGGCTTGTAGCGTTAGACTCCGTTGAACCTGAAAATCTGGATAGGTTGTATGAAAGAGTCGGATTCGCCGGAAGAAGCCCTCAGCATTGAACAGAAATCCGAGTTGTGCCAACAGCGGATCGGTTATCGATTTAACGATCCTAAACTCGTGATATCGGCTTTGACCCATGCGAGCGTCGCATCGAGTCGGTCGGATTCGAATGAGCGGATGGAGTTTCTCGGAGACGCTATTTTAGGGATGGTCGTGTGCGAGCAGGTGTTTCGATCTTATCCCGAATACCTTGAAGGGGATCTGACCAAGATCAAGTCGGTGGTCGTCTCGAGGCGTGTTTGCGCGAAGGTCTCCAAATCGCTCGGACTTGAGGAATGCTTGATCGTGGGCCGTGGGATGCTCAAAAGCGGGATGCCTCGGTCCCTCTTGAGCGATGTTTTCGAGGCGATTGTTGCGGCCGTGTTTCTCGACGCAGGGCTCGAAGAGGCCAGGAAGTTTATCCTTCGGTTTCTCGATGCCGAACTTCGTCTAGCGGCCGAAGGCCATAGCATCGGGAATTACAAATCCGTTTTGCAGCAACTGGTCCAAGGAAGTTGCAAGGGCTCGCCGGTCTACCGTTTGGTGGGAGAAAGCGGCCCGGATCACAGCAAGTATTTCGAGGTTGCCGCAGAGATCACCGGCAAGCGCTACGCCTCGGCTTGGGGGCGAAGCAAGAAGGATGCCGAACAGAGGGCCGCTGCGAACGCTTTGGCCGAGCTTCGAGGCGAGGAGCCTCCATTCCCCAACAGCTACATCCAAAAGCTGATGAATAAGGCTGAGGATCACGATTGATTTTTCGGGAAGTTATCTCCGAAGAAGCGTATTCGTAGGCCCAGAATTGGCTTGATGGAAATACTCGACCTCCGAGACGGTCTTGAGCGTCGAGGCCAGGACTTCCCAATCACCGACCCGATCGGAATCTTGACCCGTGAGTTGGTCTTGGACAATCAGTCGAGCGATGACCGGTTTGGAGCTAATCGTACGGTTCGGGTCGGAGCGCAGGTCCGTCAACCGAATCTCGATGGGCAATTCACCTTGAGCCCTCAGGTAGGCGTTGAGTTGCATTCTGAGCAAAGGGGGTTTGTAGGGTGGATTGACCGCATGCATCTTGACCGACCAATCGGCAAAGTCGGCATACTGGGTCGCCATAGCCTGGGTTTTTGGAGGAATGGTTTTGAATCGGTAGGCCGATCGCTCGCAGCCGAGTTCGAAAAATCCGCTATCGGTCCAACGAGGGGGAGTCGAACTGGTCCATATTCCGTTTTCTTGGGCTGTCATCTGAGCTTGCAGACGGCTTAAGCGTTCGGAAAGCTCGCTCATGGCCAATCGGTATTTTCGCTGTGCAGGAAGATCGGCAAGAGTGATCGAGCGATCCAGATAATCGACCAGGAGCAATCGGCGATGGGTATCGTCCCATTCGATCGTTTTGGTGGCAAGGAACATCGTCTGAGTCGACTGGATCGGTGGCTTGGATTCGTCGGAATAGATATCCGTATCGATTCGAAACTCGATCTGTTGCGACTCTTGGTTCTGTCCAAAAGCAACCGAGGTCGTCTGATCCCCGAAGGGCAGTCGAATTCCGAGAATCAACATCACTGCAAGAATCGATCGAATGTAAAGAGCCATGGTATTTCTTAGAGAGCCGCCGCGGCAGCATCCTGAGCATAATCCTCGTTGGGATCCCATTTGTAAAATAGGCGTGAAGCACGTCGAGCGAGCAAGCTCAGGTAGTGGCCACGGAATTGGGCCTCGGTGCACTCGGTAATCGGCTTGCCCCCCGAGGGATGCACCAGATCGTTGATCTCTTCTTGGTAAACACTCGATTTGCCAGCATCAGGCTCGTAGACCTTGACGGCGCATTGGCAGGAGCCTTGGTAAAGAGTTTTGTCCCTTTTGAGTTTCAGGTCTTTGATATCGACGAAGATGACGCAATCGGCCCCGGTTTGGGAGGCGATTTCGGCGAAGTTTTTCGATTCCAATGGCTGGTCATTGAAGGCGCGATCGACCTCTTCTTGATCGATAAACACCACCTTCTTCTTCAGTTCGGACTTGATCAGCGCTTTAAAACCGTTCGACATCACCAAAGCAGAGGCATCCTTGGTCGATATTCCATCGACGGTGGTGACAAGGGCGACACGTTTCTTGACGATATCGTATTCGGGTTTGACGTTTGGATCATGGGTCAAGACCACAAGGGTTCGGAGCAAATTGGTGCAACCACTCGTCGAGACCAGGGCCCCGCACAAAGACAGGATCGCAACCGAGGTAAGTGCCCAACGCCTAGGCTTTTGGAATGCGGTCTTTTGAATCGCGGTTTTAGGGTTTTTCCCTTGCAAGAAATTCGAATCCATCGTTGATACACTCCCGAAAATCCGTTTTCGAACCGTAGGTGTCCGCGTCCAGAGGAACTGCCCGTCGAGTTGTTTTTAGCAAATAGTGCCTGGGTGATGCCATACGGTTTTTTGTAGGGTTTTTCGCATTTCTGGCGCAAGGGAACCACGGAACACACGGAACACACGGAAGCATGACATAACGGAGGGAGGATTTGTTTCCGTGTGTTCGGTGTGTTCTGTGGTTACGAAAATCGGGATAGAGGAATGGGCTCTCGTCGATGATCTTCCAATCGACCGCACCGTGCATTAATTGACTTGCGCATTGGATCCGTTGGTGGATCGTCGTCGTAGCGATCCGCTACGAATCGTAGCCATCCGCTGCCAAGCGGTGGTTTGGAGTGAATAAAGCCTCCACCGTCTGGCGACAGGTGGCTACGGCCGGGGAACGCGAATCGTGTTATCCTGTCCTTGCGAACAATCACACGTCGGAGAGATTTTTCGGCGGCCAAGCGGCACGCATCGCATTAAGGACGGCCAGCACGTCGATACCCTCCTGCACAATCGCTCCCGATACGGGTGTTAGATATCCAAACGCGGATAAGAACATCGCCACGACGCTCAGGGCCATTCCACCCAAGGCGCTTTGCATGGCAATCGACTTCATCCGCCGTCCGATGTGCATAAACTCGTCGACCTTGGTGAGTTTGTTATCGAGGACCACCACATCGGCCGCTTGGGCCGTCACATCGCTGTTGTTGCCGATGGCTACGCCAACGCTTGCGGCCATCATCGCTGGTGCATCGTTGATCCCGTCTCCGACATAAAGCGTTTTGGCCAACGCCGTCTCGGCACGGACAATCTGGAGCTTCTGCTCGGGACTCTGCTGAGCAAGCACCTGCGTTACCCCGACTTGGTCGGCCAAGTATTTTACCTCGGATTCCCGATCCCCCGAGACGATCATCGTCTTGCTGATCCGATGACTCCCCCCCAAGTGGTCGATGAAGGCTTTGGAATCCGAACGAGGCGCATCGCGCATTTGGTAGATGGCCGCATAGTTTTGGTCGATGGCAATGACACACTCGAGCCCTTCGGCTGACTCGGGCATATGCTCGAGTCCTGCGATCCTTTGCTCGCGGATTTTTTTTCGGCTCGTCACGAGGATCTCATGCCCCTGGACGCTCCCGCTGAGTCCCTTGCCGGGGACTTCGCTGACCGAACTTGCCGGCTGCGTCGCTAGGCCTTGGGCGTTGGCCGCCGAGACGATCGCGTGTGCTAAAGGATGTTTCGAATAGTGTTCGAGGCTAGCGACCAATGCCAAGACGCGATCGGGCTCAAACATCGGCGCAACGATTTGATTTACCAGGGTCGGTTCGCCGTAGGTCAGGGTGCCGGTTTTGTCGAAGATCGCCGTGCGGACCGAGGAGACCTGCTCTAGGGCAACTGGGCTTTTGACGATGATCGCCCGCGAGGCGCACAGGGAGATCGAGCCGAGGATGGCGATGGGAATTGCAAGCAGTAGCGGGCAAGGAGTCGCGACGACCAGGACCGAGAGGAAACGCGTCGATTCGCCAGAGAAGTACCAAGCTGCCATGGCCACGAGCAAAGCCACAGGGGTAAACCAAGCTCCAATTTGGTCTCCGAGTCGACGCATCGTAGGGCGTGTCTGCTCGGACTCTTGCATGACGACCATGATCCTCGCATAGCGAGAGTCGGCTGCCTTGTGCGTCGTTTCGATGACCAGCACGCCATCGCCATTGACCGCTCCGGAGATCACCGCCGATCCGGTCGTTTTGGTGATCAAAAAAGGCTCGCCCGTCAGGTAGGACTCGTCCATGACGCTGTGGCCTTCGATCACCCGTCCGTCGACCGGTGCGACCTCGTGTGGGTAGATCACCACAACATCGCCGACGGCGAGTTGATCGAGTTCCACGGTTTGTATCTGGGTCGCATTTCTGCGATGGGCCAGCGTCGGAAGACGCTTGGCAAGCGCCGATAAGACGCTCGTCGCGTTGGACATCGCGTAGGTCTCGAGGGCCTCTCCGCCAGAGAGCATCAGGACGATGATCGCGCCGGCCAGGTATTCCCCGAGAAGTATCGAAACGATGATCGAAATACCACCGAGCAAATCGGCACCGAATTGAAACTTCAGCACCTTCGACAAAAGACCAGCAACAAGCGGCAAACCTCCTGCTCCAAGGGCGATCCAAAGGGGCCAGGGGTGGGAGGTCACACCGCTGGCTCTGAGGACTAGGTGCAAGACGATGCAGACGAAGGCAAGGATGGCAATGAGCGTGGTTTGCCACCTCAACCAATTCAAGGACGGGTTGGTCGATTGGGACATAGGATTCCGTTTGCCGGCGGTTTGCTAAAGGTTATTTAGCAGGTATTTCATCTCGCGGACGGCTTTCTCGATCCCCACAAGGATCGAGCGAGAAATGATGCTGTGCCCGATATTCAATTCGTGCATCCCAGGGATGGCCGCCACGGGGCGCACGTTTTGGTAGGTAAGACCGTGACCAGCATGGAGCTTGAGCCCCAACTCGAGGACCAGTTCCGAGGCGAGTTGGAGACGTTCGAGTTGCTCGATTTGCTCCTGCCCCCGAGTGTCCGCATACTGGCCGGTATGGAGCTCGACGGCTTGGACCCCGAGTTCCTTTGCCAAACGGACTTGTTCCTGATCCGGATCGATAAAGAGGCTCACCCGGATTCCTTGGTCGCTCAACGCAGCGATCGCGTTTCGCAATTCCTTGCCGGCCGATCGCAGGTCCAAGCCCCCTTCGGTCGTGATTTCCTGCCTTTTCTCCGGAACCAAGGTGGCTTGATCGGGGCGCACACCGCAGGCGATCTGCACGATTTCCGGAGAGCAGCAGAGCTCGAAGTTGAATTTCGATCGGATGGTTTCGGCCAATACGCGAATATCGCGGTCCTGGATGTGGCGACGATCCTCGCGAAGATGCACGGTGATCGAATCTGCCCCGCCGAGTTCGGCCAAGACGGCTGCTGCGACCGGGTCGGGTTCGACCGTCCTACGCGCCTGACGGACGGTTGCTACGTGATCGATGTTGACGCCGAGTTCCACCATAGGGAGCAGACCGACTGTTGAGAGTCCTAGAGTTGAAATAGACCCCCATCGTAGCCCAGTTCGGCCAAATAAGAAAGGGAAACGACTCGCCCCGCAAGTGCAAGCAACGCGCTGTTGCGAAGGCTTGCGGAGCGAGTCTTCTCCGAGGATGTCTTAACCGCCGTGAAAGCTGGGCCTAACCTGATGGGAAGGTCTGTCGGTTCCTCCAGGGTTGCTGAAGTTCGACGCCACTTAGATCACGGGACTTCCTTGTTCCAAACATTCAGGCACCCTTGGGCCCCTGATGAAAGAACTACTGAGCACAAGCCGTGCCAAAACTCCAAAACACCAAAAGACTGTCAATTCGATTCGATTGGGTAGGCTGGGGGGCTTGGCGGTTGGGTTTCAAGCCTGCCGGGCCGGTAGTTTTTGTAAAAACTTCCAAATCCCAAGGTCGTTTTTTACAAAGCTTGCAAACCCGGGCTGTTCTTTGGATACCCGAGCCATTTCAGGGAAAAATCCCTACCCAAAAAAAAAGGGAGAATCATACTAACGATCCCGGAGCCGAACCGACATTTCGCACTTTAAATCCCTCGAATCATTTTTTCCTTATGAGTCCGTCCTCGATTCCTAGCTCCCCAAACAACCTTAGGATCTGCTGCATCGGCGCCGGCTATGTCGGAGGACCGACCATGGCGATGATCGCCAAGCAGTGTCCAGAGATTCATGTGACGGTCGTGGACCTGAATCAGTCCAGAATCGACCAATGGAACTCCGACGTTCTACCGATCTACGAACCGGGGCTCAAGGAGGTAGTCGAACAGGCAAGAGGTAGGAACTTGACCTTCTCAACCGATGTAGAGGGCGGGATCCGCAGTTCGGATATGATATTTATCTCGGTCAACACCCCGACCAAGACGCACGGAATGGGTGCGGGGCGTGCGGCCAACCTCGAATTCGTCGAGAAATGTGCAAGGCGCATCGCCGAATGCTCCGTTGGGCATAAGATCGTGGTCGAAAAATCAACCTTGCCCGTCCGGACCGCAGAGGCCGTCAAACGCATCCTCAAAAGCGCACCGAACGGGGCGACTTTCGACGTGCTGAGCAATCCTGAGTTTTTGGCCGAAGGGACTGCGATTGCAGATCTATTGGCTCCCGACCGAGTCTTGATCGGCGGTGAGTCCGCCTCGGCGATCGAGCGACTGGCCCAAGTCTACGAACGATGGATCCCACGCGAGAAGATTCTCACGACGAACCTTTGGAGCAGCGAGCTCTCGAAACTGACCGCCAACGCCTTCCTGGCCCAGAGAGTCTCCTCGATCAACGCTATCTCGGCCCTGTGCGAAGCGACCGGCGCGGATGTCGACGAGGTGGCTAAGGCGATCGGCACCGATTCGCGAATCGGGCCAAAGTTCCTCAAAGCCTCGGTTGGATTCGGCGGATCCTGCTTCCAAAAAGATATCCTAAACCTGGTCTATCTTTGCGAACATTTCGGTCTTGCGGATGTAGCTAGGTATTGGGAGCAAGTCGTCGTGATGAACGATTACCAAAAGAAGCGGTTTTCGACAAACATCGTTCGAACGCTCTTCCATACCGTATCGGACAAGCAGATCGCCATCTGGGGATTCGCTTTCAAGAAAGACACCAACGACACGCGTGAATCGGCGGCAATCTATGTCTGCCGTGACCTGCTCGAAGAAGGGGCTCGGCTGGTGATCTACGACCCGAGAGTCTCAGAAAAACAGATCCGAAACGATTTGCTCCACGTTTTCAAGGACCAATCCCTGGAGGTCTCCGCAAGGCACCGTCAGTTGATTGAGAAGAATGTGACCGTCGTCTCGGATGCTTACCAAGCCTCAAACCAAGCCCATGCGATTGCCGTGATGACCGAATGGGATGAGTTCAAGCAACTCGACATGCATCGCGTGCATCAAAACATGCAACAACCGGCGTTTTTGTTCGACGGAAGAAATATTCTTCCTGCGGAAAAACTCGCAAGCATCGGTTTCGAAGTGCATGGCATTGGACGATCGAGCACCCTACCAAGTTGATAGGCCCTCACACTCCTTGAAAAAGGAACTCGCTACCATGCTGCACTGGCAGTTGATCTCTCCGACCCGATCCGATGAATCGAATCTAAGGAATTCATCCGATCCGATCTCCCAAGAGATCCAACTACCCGATGGAACCGTCCGCTTCGACTGGTCCTCCTGGAATTCCGGTAAATCGCTCGGTATGCAGTGCTTGACCATCGACACCCCAGCGATGCGAACCGTCGTCTTGCCGATGCGAGGCATGGGGATCTGGAAGAGCTGGGTCCAAGGAATCGAGTTCGGCTGGCAAAGCCCAGTGGCAGGTCCGGTTCATCCAGCCTTGGTCCCGGTCGCAGACCCTTCGGGGATCGGATGGCTCGAAGGTTTCGATGAGTTGCTCGTACGATGCGGGGATCTACTCGCTAGAACTCCAGACTCGCATGCGGTTCCGCGCCGGTTCTTCAACGATCGAAATCCATGACACGGTCACCAATACACGATCGACCCCGGGCTCGATGCAACTGCTCTACCATATCAACCTTGGCCAAGGACCCTTGGAATCCGGATCCAAAATCATCGCCCCGCTCAAACGCTTAGCCCCAAGAGACACCAGGGCTGCCCAAGGCATCGACGGCTGGGATCGATGCGAGGGACCGCAAAGCGGGTACTCCGAGCAAGTCTACTACGCCGAGCCCTTGGGATCCGAAGACCAGTGGACTGAAGCCATGCTGTGCAACGCCGATGAAAGCATCGGATATTCGGTCCTATTCGACCAATCCACCCTGCCTGTGGTCAACTTTTGGAAAAACACCGGAGCCCTTCAAGACGGCTACGTCGTGGGCATCGAACCGGCAACCGGCTTCCCCAACACCAAAACCTTCGAACATCAGCATCACCGCACGGTGCCATTGCAAGGTGGAGAATCTCAGAGTTTTCGATTGAAACTCCAACCTCATGGGACCAAGAGTCAAGTGGCCCTGGCCAAGCATCGCATCGAAAGCCTTCAAACTCAACCTTGCAGCATCGAAAAACAACCTGCTCCAGGCTGGTCGCCTGAAGCCTCTTAAATGGGCAGGCCCCCGGCTCAATCCTCTCCGAGTACCGATCTCAATGAGCGCCCAAAACTCGCTCGACCAAAGACCTGACACTCCAAGGCCGCTCGTGGGTCTGGGTTGGTCCATCGGGGTGTTCCTGATCGCTTTGGCCTTTCGCTTAACGATCCAAATCCTCACTCTGCCGAGTCTGCTTGCCGACCGTGATGCGTATCGAAGACTCGCTCAAACGCTCTATGCGACAGGCACGTTTGGAGTTCTCGATCCCCAAGGACACCCCGTGGCTACCGCTTACCGACCGCCACTGTATCCGTGGCTCTTGAGTTGGTTGCAAGGTTTCAATTCGGACCTTATGCCTATTGCCATTTTGCACGCGATTCTCGGAGCCTGCAGTGTCACGTTGACCTATCGCATCGCACTTCGGCTCGGTTTAAGCGGCCTGCAAAGCCTTGCGGCCAGTGCCCTGGTTCTGTTCGATCCGATCCTCTTGCGTCAATCGACGTTGGTGATGACCGAAACGCTCGCCACGTTTTTAGGACTATTCGCCTGGTGGTTGGCTTTGTTCTTGGATCGCAATTCGACGCGCGGTGCTGCGATCGGTGCTGCGATCGGTGCTGCGATCGGTTTGGCCATCGGGGCGACCCTCGGGATCGCTTGCCTTTGCCGACCGACGGCGCTGGCCTGGGCACTGCTTTGGGGAGGCTGTGAACTTCGTCGAAATCCTCTTCGGGCCAGTTGTCTTCTGCTCGGCTGCCTGCTGGTCCTACTGCCGTGGTGGAAACGGAATCAGTCGGAGATTGGGCAAGGTCTTTGGGCCACGACGCATGGTGGCTATACGCTGCTCTTGGCCAACAACCCGATTCTCTATGAACATTGGGAAACCAGTTGGTCTCGTCAGTGGGACGACGATCGTTTTCATGCATGGTGGCAAGCCAAGCGTCTCGAAGAGAACGTCAGATCCGAAACCGATGAGATCGCCTCCGATGCGCTTGCCAACGCCTTGGGTTGGCAGTCCATCCGAGCCAATCCCGTTTTGTTCTTCAAGGCATGTGCGATACGCGAGGGATGGATGTGGGCTTGGTGGCCGGCCGAGCATCAAGCCCATTGGATCGTCCGCGTTGCGATCGGTATTTGGTATGCGATCACGACGACTGCGGGCTTCGTAGGGCTTATTCGGCTACTGGTTCGAGCTCGTCTTGAGCCCAAGTTCGCATGTTGGTTACCCGCGTTGACCCTGGCCGTGAGCCTGTGTTTAGTGCACGCTGTTTATTGGAGCAACATGCGGATGCGGGCTCCGATCATTCCGGTCATAAGTCTCCTGGCCGTGTACGGCTCCCAAGGGCTATCCATAAGCGTCCCAAATTCACCCCAAAGGGGGCAAGTTCGCCAAGTCTAAGAACCAGGCAAGAAGCTCCTGGTGCGGATCCGCCCACGAGTTGCTTATTTGCTTTTCCGGATGCAATAGAGGCTCGTGCGGGTTCGGACGATCAAGTCGTCCCCGACGATCGCCGGGGATGCCAAGCAACCTGCATCGAGGGTGTTCTCGGCGAGGATCTCCCCTTGGGCATCGACCACGTGGCCTTTGCCCTGCTCGTCGAAGCAATAGATTCGATCCTTGGCGACCACCGGAGAGCTGCTGAAGTCGCCCCCTAGGCGTTTTTGCCAGACGATTTCTCCGTTGGATGGATCCATGGCGGTCAGCACTCCGCGATCTTCCAACGAGCAGATGTGTCCAGCGAGGAACACCGGAGAGGGCTTGCAACCGATCGCGCGCGTGGCTTGCCACTGCACATGGGTGGATGTGACATCCCCTTGCCCCGACGGCAAGATCGAGAGGAGTTTGGCTTTGCTGAATCCCGAGCTTATGAAGAGGTGTTTGCCATCGAACAATGGGCGAATGGCGCTCGAGTGCTCCTCGTAGCGAACCTTCCAAAGTTCTTGGCCGCTGGACGGATCGTAGGCGATCACGGCCTTGGCCGCCGGAGAGATAATCTGTTGCTTGCCCTCGACCTCGATGGCCTGAGGCGTGCTGTAGGCTTTTTTCCAGTCGCCATCGTCGGTGCCGAAGTCGATTTTGCGATCGGTTTTCCAAACGGTCTTGCCGGTGTTTTTATCGAGGGCAACGAGGTATTGGTAGTCGAAGCCATCCATACTGAAGATCAGCAAGTTGCCAAAAAGGATGGGGCTAGCTCCAGCACCTCGGTAGTGATTGCAGGGCAGATCCCGTCGCTCCCAAAGGACCGATGCGTCTTGGGCATCGAGCGCTGCGGTGCCATAAGCTCCAAAGGAGACGTAGACGCGTTGGGAGTCGCAGATCGGAGTCGGAGAGCCGTAGGAGTTGAATTGGTGATAGTCTTTCTGCGTTTCCTGATTGGTGAAAATGACTCGATCGATCAGGACTTTTCCGTCGTTTCGATCGATGGCAAGCACCGACATGCTCAGTCCATCGTTGGTGGCGTTGGTCAACCAGATTTTTTCGCCCCAGACGACCGGGGAGGACCAAGCCTTACCCGCTAGATCCGTGCGCCAGGCGATGTTGGTCGATTCGTTCCAGAGGATCGGTGGATCGCACGACGCAGCGGCCTGTCCATCCCCTTTGGGGCCACGGTATTGGGGCCAGAAACCGTTGCCGACTTTGCCCACCTCTTGGGTGTTCCATGCCCATTGGACATCTTTGTCGGCAAGATCGCCCAATTGAGCTAGGGCTTGGTCGTTCCCTACGATGTTCACCATCAGGAGCGCGGCGATCGAGGGGATCGTCAGCAGCATGGATTGAGATAAGCTCCTCATCGGGATGCCTTTCATCATTGGATTCGGAAACAGGGTCGCCCGGGACGATTGCGACTGGCGATTTTCGGGGACTTTGGAGCAGAAACACTGGGATTCTAGTGTACCAGATCGCCTTGCAGTATTGGTTCGGAGATGCTCATGGTTACCGTCCTTTTTCTGCTGAAACCGGACAGGCTGGAAGCCAATCCCACGTGCCTTGGTTCTGTTTCACATTGGTCCGCAGGTTCCCGCGAACCGCCTCGATCAACGATTGGCATCGCCGCAGTTTAAACAGCCCACGGGAAATCTGTCACACTCCAGTGCCCTTGCGGAGAAATAACAAGATCGCCTTGAGAGACACGTATCAAACATAACCAATGTTTAATGAACAACAGCAAATACGATTCACGCAACTCTGGACTGATACGCAGCAATCCGTCAGCCATTACGTATCTTCGTTGATTCGAGATCCGTGGGCGTTGGGGGTCGCAAAGTTTGAGGTTCTCGGGTATCGTCGCGATGCGGCCCGCGACCGGATGACCTGCGATTCGGTGTTTCTCGATCGATACACCGAGGTGTGGGCTGAAGTTGCACCTCTCTTGAGCCATGAGTTAGAAGCGCTTCGGCATTGCTTCAGCGAGCTGGCTCTTCGCCCGCGAACCATCATCAAATTGCGATACGCCGAGGGTGAAACCTCCGAAGCGTTGCGCCATTTTCCTATTTCAATGCTCTCTGCGAGTCGCTAATGCAAGTTCCAAAAATCGGTATTGTAGGAGGAGGGCCAGGGGGCCTTATGACCACGTACATGCTTCAGAAATTAGCCAGTTGCCCGCTGAATGTTGTTCTTTACGAAGCCAGTAGCCGCCTTGGAGGTAAAATCCAGACACCGCAATTCGATACGTTTCCCGTTCGTTATGAAGCTGGTGCGGCGGAATTCTATGGCTATTCGCATTTCGATGACGATCCTCTCAGGGATCTGATCGAGGAACTCGGGCTGCCCATGCGTCCGATGGGGGGGGCCTCGGTGGTCATGAACGACCGGGTTTTGGGAAACCTCGATGACATTCGCGAGCACTTAGGTTCGGCGGCTTACCGATCGTTTCTGCAGTTCGATCGGTTGGCAAAGGACCGGATGACACCTCTGGAGTTCTACCACTCCGACCATCCCGAGGGTGCGACGGAGCCTCTTGAGGAAAGACGTTTCGATTCTGTGCTTGCGAATGTCGGGGAGCCGACAGCTCGTGAGTACGTTGAAAAAATGATCCATAGCGATCTAGCGACCGAGCCTGCCATGACGAGTATCGGCTATGGACTTCAGAATTACTTGATGAACGACCCTGCCTATATGCATCTGTACGGTATCGAGGGTGGGAACGAGCGTCTTGTTCGGGAGTTAACAGCCCGAATCGACGCTGATTTACGGCTAGAGTGCCCGGTACAAACCATCGAAAGGATCGGGTCCAAGCTGCGCGTGACCTCGCTTGCCCAAAAGGAGCCGAGGGAGGACGACTTCGATTTTATTGTGATTTCGTTGCCTCATAATCGCCTTGAGTCGGTGACCTATCGCGGCAAGAGGCTTGAGGATGCCATGCGTTCCCATCATGCGCAGTATAATTTTCCAGCGCATTACTTAAGGATCACCGTTTTATTCGAGAGGCCGTTTTGGCATAGTTCCTGCGCGGATTCATATTGGATGCTCGATCGATTCGGAGGGTGCTGCTTGTACGACGAATCTTCGCGAGATCCTAATGTCACCCAAGGAGTGCTCGGTTGGCTGTTGGCCGGTCAGGCGGCTGAGGACATGAGCGCATGCAGCGACGAGGAACTCGTCATGCATGCGATGGATTCACTCCCATCCTTTTTGCAACATGGTCGGCACATGATGCTCGAGGCTCGCGTCCATCGCTGGATCGGTGCGGTCAATGCGATCCCCGGTGGCTTGCAGGTTGTCAACCTGGATCGGCGGCATCAGCCCGAACCCAAGGAACACCCCAATTTATTTGTAGTTGGGGACTATTTATTTGATTCGACTTTGAATGGCGTGCTCGATTCGGCGCACTACGTAGGGGCGTGGTTGGCATCGCGATTGACGGATTTTTCAGAAAGTGACCATCGATGATTACCAACGAAACGAACCGACTGGCCACATTCCCTGACGGTGCGGTCCTTCAACGCATTGCGTTCACCGACACGCCTGTGGCGGGTCAGGAGGTATTGCTGAGTTTCTTGCCCCCGATCCACCAGTATGCAGTGATACTTGCCAATGACGCGGCATCGATCGAAGGTCAAAAAGAGGTGTTGACGCTCTTGGTCATTCCAATCTCCCCGTGTGCAACGGATCCTCAAAGTCAGGGGAGTCCGAATGAGAACTTGGGACAGGTTCAGCAGTGGGTCGAGGCCTCGGAAGGTTCGCATGCTGCGGCCGCACAGTGGATGACCTTTCAGGGAACTCAGATTTGCTGGACTCCTCAGCGGTGTGCGATCCTGGGTGCCCCCGAGCGCCTCGAGTCGCTCAAGCGCGCCGTGGTTGAAGTTTACTATTTTGAATCCGAACTAAGTAGGATCGAACTCGCTCTGGGTGAATCCTGGCCCGCGATGGAGGCAGACATACCGTTGGCTTTTGAGTTTCATGAGAATTCTCTGGGCAAGCAAAAATCGCTTCAACAGCGATTCCAACAAGTGGCTGTGTTGCGAGCGCGGTTGGCCCGCTTGGGGCCATTTGTCTATTCACCCCATCTGCATCCACCTACCTTGGCCAGCCAGATTGCTGAGCGGTTTCGCGAGCGAACTCGGATGATGCATCGTCATGAATTCCTCGGCGAACAGCTTGAGGTCTTTGAGCGAGTCTACGAAATGTGCGGCCAACGATCGAGCGATTTCAAACTCGCACGGACAGGACACATGCTCGAATGGACGATCATTTTGCTCTTGGTAGCGCAACTGTTGCTTAGTGCTTTTGACTCGATCACGAGCTTGGCCCCTTCGAGTACTGTACCAGCCGTCACCGTACCAGCTTTGGCTTTACCGCCTGCAGACCCCCCTAGAACGCAAGCGAAATAGTACACGATGCGATTTGCCTCGATTGATGTCCTGCGTACTTTCGCCATTTTCGTGATGGTGCTGGTGCATTTCGGCGAGAACCTTTCGGGATATGTTTCGCCCCTGACGGGCTTGGGAGCACCTCTGTTCGCGTTCCTCAGCGCCGTGAGCTATTATCTTTGGGTACAAGGCCAGATTGCGCAAGGCAAGAGTCAAGAAGAGATCTCCAAGGTCTCGGTGCGTCGCGGATTGTTTGTCATCGGTATCGGTTTTCTGTTTAATGTCTTTGTATGGCTTCCCGAGGACACCTTCAATTGGGATGTCTTGACGTTTGTGGGAATGGCTCTGATCCTGCTCGATGGATTCCGGCGTGTGCCGCTGCCCATTACAGCGCTGGCTGCTGCGATGGGATTGCTTATAAGTCCTATTCTGCGAGGCCAAGCCGACTATGCAGCTTATTGGCAAAACGGTTACTTCGAATGCGACTTTGCGTTATCGGACCTGCTGATCGGCTTTTTGTGTACCGGTTACTTTCCTATCTTCCCTTGGATCGCTTTTTCTCTCTGCGGGTATGTTGCAGCCGCTAAACTCTTTGGACCGGTCGATGCCGAAGAATCGCGAGTCTCGCCTTGGTCCTTGGTTTGGCTCGGGGCTGGATTGATCGCCTTATCGCTGCTTGCGATTCGATTGCGAAGTTACCTGCCCGATCCGATCGGAAAAAATTACCTAGGGGGCTGGACCATGTTCCCGCCGACGATTGAGTATGTACTTGGAACGTTGGGGATGACTTTGGCTATGTTGGGCTTGGCGCACCGATGGATCGATCGGAATCCGCAGGCTTTGCGATGGAAGGGGTGGTTCGATATCGCCAGGACGTTCAGCCGTTATTCGCTCACCGTTTACATCCTGCATCATGTCGTTCACTTGTGGCCCCTTTGGATATACGGCCTGTCCAGTGGCTTCGAGCCGACCCATTTTTGGATGAAGGCCTTGCCGATCACAACCTCGATCGTGCTTGCGTTGGTGTTTCTCGGTTGCACTTATGGCATTTTGAGTCGACTCCGACCGGATCGAAACTACGGACTTGAAGCTTGGATGCGATGGCTCTGCGATTGAACCGATCGATCCTCTGCTGCGATTTCAAGAAGCCCGGAGGGCTGACACATCAATCTGGGGAATGATCATCTGTGGCATATAAAATCCTGTGTATCGGCCCTCCGGGCCTCTCCGATTTTACTATGCACCTGCTACCGGGGCCTTCGACCCCGCACGTAGTGGATCTCGCGCAGAGATCCCGGCGCTGCTGGAAGAAAGGAACGCAAAGGCGCTAAGGCGCAAAGACGCAAAGGTATTGGATGCGATTGAACAGGACTGGCGGACACCGGCTGCGATTTCAAGCTGTCTTTTTTGCAAACCACCGTCTGGCGATCCACAGGATGCTCGGGACGAGGCCGATGAGTGCAACAAGCTTGGCCGGCCAATCGCCCCAGGTGCTCCACCAGCCACTGCGCCCATCGGGGATGGGCTCTGCGACCAACCAACCGGCATCCATCTTCGGCAATCGCTTGATCACTCTGCCGTCACCATCGATCCAAGCCGTGATGCCGGTGTTGGCGGCCACGAGCACCGGGATCCTGTTCTCAACGGCCGTCAGGATCGCGCTATTGAGATGATGGTCCAGAATGCTCGAACCGCGAAACCATCCATCGTTGGAGATGTTGATCATCACATCGGGTGCCTTGCCCTGGGCCGTCAACCGTTGGACTTGGGATCGCATCAAATGCGGAACCGTATCCTCGAAACAGACGTTGGCCATCACGCGACGCCCCGAGGCCAACTCCCAAGCCTTAGGCTCTTTGCCCGCACTGAGTGTCGCCAGACCGATCGATTGCATGATCGAGGGGAACCAGGAGAGAACCGGGATGTATTCCCCGAACATCACCAAGTGGGACTTTGCATAGTAATCGATCGGCTGGCCCGAATTGCCGATCCAAACGGCGCTGTTGTAGCGATCCATGGCCCCTTGGCGAATATCGATCACGTCGGTCCCTACCAATAGATTCGGCAGGGGACCACCGCTGGCCAACCGCAGCCGACGAAGTTTCATTGCGTTGGCTCGTTCCAAATTTCCAAAGGCGATCTCCAATTCCTGGCGGTCCATGCCCAGGGTTGCCGGAACACTTTGGCCCCGATCCCAAAACATCGTCGGCGCGAGTCCCGAGTAGATGCTCTCGGGCCAGACGAGCAAATCGATTTTCGATGCATCGGGGTTGGTACTTTCGGCAGCGTCCTGGCGTATCGCTTCGATCGCACGTTGGGTCGTTATTTCGTAGCTGAGCCAGCCTTCTTCGATCGATTCGGCGGTCGCATCGAACATCGTTGGCATGTGGTCTTGAATCAACACAATACGCCCCAATGGCTTGATGGGTTGCATCTGTTGGATGTGGCGCTCCCTGGCCGTCCAAGCTCCATAGCCAAGGAGAAACCAAGCAAAAATCGCCAGCCGAATCAACGCATGGGCATTGGCCAAGACCCAGAAAACCGGAGGGGACTTGCCCCGTCGAGCATCGAGAAACACATCGACCAACCAGCCCATGCTGAGCATCATCATGAAGCCCACGCCGTAGGTCCCCAAGTGGCTGGCGATCTGCAGAACGAAGGGCCAAGGGGTTTGCGAATGGGCTAGCGAGCAGGGGGAAAAACCGGTGATGATGTAGGAGCGAAACAGCTCAGCGCTTGTCCAGCCGATCGCGCATGCCAGGGCTAAGGGGAACCGGTATCGATGGTGAAGGCTTCTTGCGATCGAGAGCGAAACGGGAAAATAGACCGCCAAATACAACGACAATGCGATCCAACCGGCCGTCAGAGGCCAGAACGCCAAACGGATGCCTTGCAAAAGAAACAGCCACATCAGACTCGCAGCGCCCCAAGCGATCCAGTGCTCGCGACGCGTCAACGTTGGATACTGAGCGACGATGTAGGAAAAAATCCCGCAGGCGACCCAAGCCAAGATCGGTAGAAAGACCGGAGGTTGCGCCAAATAATACGTCAGGCAACAGGCGAGGGAACACCATAGAAAATGACGCGATCGATCCGCGAGCGCGTCTTTTTTACCGTTCGATTCCAAATCCCACCCCCGCTAGCATCGCTCGAAGGATGTCGCCCCTCTTGAACGACTCGCAGGATGGATCCTAGACGCAATGCTCGTAGATTTGAAGATGGGTTGGAACGAAAAAAAACGCGGTGGGTGAAACCAGCTGAAAGTCCTCTCCCTCTTCCAGCCGATCCCAATCCACCGCGATTTTTTCAAATGTCCGTCTGCTCAAGTGTCCGTCTTCTCAAGTGTCCCAGGGGTCAGACTTGAAGCTAGGCCCTTAGTGCCAGCGAGAAGATGCACTTGGTGTGCCAATTGAGATCAAGCTTGGACGTTTTTTAGTGACGTTTTTTCGACTTGTCGATCGCGAATTTTTAAAAGCCATTTTTTCGAGACTTTTCTGGGGTAAGTTGGCGCTTCGATGGGATAGGCAAGGATCGAAAAAAGCCCAACTCTTTTGGGTTTTCTGGTCCGATGGCCTACCAGCCTCGTGGTGCTGCCCGGTTTTTATGCAGGCTGCTCAAGGGTGCTTGCCTATCTTTACGGAAAGCCCCTGGCTGGGCATACTGTTTCGCTCATGCAACGTTGGGCGTTGCACAGCCCGCTTGCCGCATGGAACAGCAATGGTGGAAAACCTGTATGGATAAGCTCTGGAGAGAACGTCTGTCGGTCCTTGAGCTTTCCACCATGCGATGGAGCTTCGAGGACGATGTGATTCGGTATAGGGATCACGGATACCGGGCCATCGGGGTATGGCGGGACAAGCTTTCGGACTTTGGTGAATCGAAGGGGCGGCAACTTCTCGACGAATTGGGAATGAGTGTTTCGTCACTTCATTGGGCTGGTGGATTTACCGGTTTTGAAGGACGTTCGCATACGGAGTCCCTGTGCGATGCGCTCGATGCGGTGCACGTCGCTTCGGACTTGCAAGCCGACTGCTTGGTGATTTTGGCTGGCTCTAGGGCAGGGCACACGCGCAGCCATGTGCGGCGTTTGCTCGTCTCGGCACTTAAGGAGATCGCGCAGCAAGCCGCAGCGTTAGGAGTGCAACTGGCACTCGAGCCGATGCATTCAGGATGCGCTCAGAATTTCTCGTTCTTGACGAACATTCCCGAGACGCTCGAGGTTCTCTCCTCGATCGACCAGAGCAACTTGGGCATCGTCTTTGATTGCTACCACATGGCTCAGGATCCAAGGGTCCTTGATTGGCTCCCTGAGATTACGCCTCAGATTCGACTAGTGCAATGCGGTGATTCCAAATCGATCCCCAACGGATTGCAGAACCGCTGCCTTTTGGGACATGGTCGTGTTCCGATCGCACCGATCATCCAAACGATCGAGAACAGCGGCTATCAGGGCTATTACGAGGTCGAGCTTCTGGGTGAGGATGTCGAGGAATACGACTACGACCATCTTTTGGAAACCTCTCACCAAACTCTCTTGAGGCTCACGTGCTGAGGGACCTGGAAGTCGACTTTTTACTTACCAACGACGATGGGATCGATGCCTTGGGACTGCAGGCTATAGGACAGGCCATCGGGGCGATCGGTACGATGGCCATGGTCGCTCCCGATACGGTCCGCAGTTGCTGCTCGCACGCAGTGACGACGGCTGAGGCCCTGCAGGTTGTCCAGATCGACTCGGTCCGTTGGAAAGTCTCTGGGACTCCTGCCGATTGCATCCGAGTGGCGATCAAGCATCTGCGGATTCGGCCCAAGTGGGTGCTTTCGGGGGTCAATGAGGGGGGGAATCTCGGAGTCGATATTCACTACAGCGGCACGGTGGCCGGTGCGCGCGAAGCGGCCTTGATGGGACTTAGATCGATGGCCATTTCGCAGTATCTTCGCAGGGACCGACCAAGGCATTGGGAGCTGTCGGCCCTACGTGCGATCCACGCTTGGAGCCAACTTCAATCGCTTGAACTCGGGCCTACCGAGTTTTGGAACATCAACTTGCCGGTCGTCGAGAGTGCGCGAGTCGATTTGCCTCTGGTGCAATGCAGTCCGGAGCCTCAAATGCTCACGTACGATTTTGCCTGTGTCGATCCAGAGCCCTCGGATATGGCCAGTTCGAATATGGCCAGTTCGAATATGGCCAGTTCGGATCAGACGCAGTGGTTAAAGTACCGGAGCAATTATCAAGAGCGTCCCCGGAGTGAGTCGCTCGACGTCGAGCAGTGCTTCTCCGGGCAGATCACGGCCACACGGTTAAGCAGCAAGTTTTGAGCGATAGGTTTTACGCTGCTTTGTGAAGCTCGTGGGCATCGGTAAGGATGATCGGTTGGCAAAGGGGTTGATCGTCGATGACGATGACCTGGACGGCCAAGCGGCGTGTTGAGTTCAGAATCACAGGGCTCTTTAGGTTCGTTGTCCAGTGGTTCCCTTGTTTGCTCAGCGATGCCAAAACATACACCTGGTCTTTGGCGTGCATCTGAAGCAAATCTAGATCCCTGCGTTGGACTTGGAGCCGATAGTTCGGGACGAACCTACGCGGGCTGATCATCGGGAGTGCGACATGGCTCAGGGCGACCGACTGTAGCCAAGCGAGTTCCTCGCTTTCCTTCGAGGCCAGCAGAACCCAGTGGCGGTATTCCTCGAATCCGATCAAGCCATGGGGCATGAAAATCAGGTCCGAGTGGCTGATTTCTAGTTGGCCAAAGCGTGTCGATTGGATCTGCATGGTTTGCGAGTTGGTAAGCTGCGTAGGATGACGAAACCATCGATTTATTCGGCATGATTCGTCAGCGGTTTAAGCCGAACACGAAAAAAATCTGGAATTTCGCAAGTTCCAAGAGGTCCGCTAAGCCGCTTTGTTTTCGTGTTGGGCCGCCTCGGCCCGCTCGGGGATCTCTTCGAATCGCACCGAGACCTGCCGCGACACCCCACTTTCTTGCATCGTGATTCCATAGATCCTGTCGGCGGCGGTCATGGTTTTTTTGCTATGCGTCACAATGATGAATCGGGTGCTATCGAGGAATTCGTTCAGGACGTTGACGAACCGTCCGATGTTGGCTTCGTCAAACGGTGCGTCGACCTCATCGAGCACACAAAAGGGACTCGGTCGGTGCTGGAAGAATGCCATGATCAACGAGACGGCCGTCAGGGCCTTTTCTCCACCGCTGAGCAAGTTGTTGCTGAAGGTGGTCTTGCCTGGTGGAGTCGCTAGGATCTCGATACCGCTATCGGGATCCTCGGGGTTCTCCAAGACGATGTCTGCATGTCCGCCACCAAAGGACTTGCGGTAGAGGGCTTGGAAATTGACACGGATTTTTTCGAGTGTCTCCAGGAAGATCGACTGGGAGTCGACGTCGATCTTCTGCATCGTTTTGGTCAGGGTAGCTTTGGTCTCGAGCAGGTCTTTCTCGTGCCCTGAGAGGGTGTCGTAGCGGGATTGGAGTTGCTCAAGTTCCTCGAGGGCTTCGAGATTCACGCTGCCAGCCATTTGGATTTCGTGCCTAAGCGCACTGAGTTGCGACTCGAGTTCGTAGCGATCGAGCGTTTCCTGTTGGCTGAGTTCGGAATCCTCCGTGGGTGCATCGAGGTCGATTTGGTAGTCGTCGCGATATCGAGACACAAAGGACTGGAGTTCTTGTTCCAGGCGGGTTTGCTCGAGTTCAAAGTTCGCACAACGATCGGTCCATTTATCGATCTGTCGTTGCAAGCCGTCTCGGTTTTGAACGATACTTTGAAGTTCGAACTGCCCAGCTTCGAGCGACTCGCTAGCGACCTGTCGAGCTTGCTGTAGCTCCACGAGTTGTTGGTCTTCTTGAGAGAGTTCCTCTCGGAGCCTTTCGGCTTGATCGGTGATTTCCCCGATGCGGTTTGCTAAGCTTTGGAGTCCATCGTTGGCGACCTGGACGTGATGATTCCGCTCGTGGGTGTCGTTGAGCAATTGCTTGAGGGTGGTTCTGAGCCCGTCAATCCGCTGTTCGAGACGCGCTGCGGCGACCCGTTTGTCGACCAATTCGCTTTGCGAGGTGCGAGACAAAAGCTCGAGATCCTCGAATTCGTTTTCGGTTTGCGTAAGTGTCTCGAGAATCGCTTGGCTCTGGTCGTGGAGTTTCTCGAGCACAAGTTTCCGTTCGCTTAGAAGATCGAGCAAGCTTGAGCGCTGAGACTCATGCTCAAAGATCGCGGATTGCTTGGCGAGCAATGCATCATGGAGTTCCTCGGAACGCTTGGCTCGGGCGAGCATGCGTTCATGGATCGACTCGACATTCCGTTGGGAGTCAAAAACCTCTTTTTCGGTCGAACGGACTTTTTCCGAAGCGATGTGGTGTTCTTGCTGAGTCTGCTCGAGCGTCGATTTGGCTTCCAAGTACCGCATTTGCAGATTTTCGATCTGCTCCTCGGCCGCCTGCATCTCGCTGCGCCGCGAGACGAGTCCCAAGCCGGCTTGCAACGAACCGATGGTAATGCTCCCATCGCTATCGATCAATTGGCACTCGGCGGTGACAAACCGCAGTCCCGCTCCGCGCAGGTGACTCAATTCCAATGCCGTCGTGAGCGATTCGACGAACCAAGTCGTCCCTAGGAGCGATCGGACCAAAGGTTCATGCGTCGTGTCGTAGCGAACCAATCGGTCGGCGCGGCCCAAGACACCTCGCAGTCCGTCGAGCTGGATCTTTTCGCCGGTCCTGCGGGCTGGTAATCGATCGAGTCTCAGGAGCGTTACACGTCCGTTGGGCTCTAGCCGTCGGTCTTGGATCCAATCGACCACTTGGCCATCTGCCAGGACAACCGCGTCGGCATGAGACCCTAAGGCCACATCGACCAGAGGAGCCAGATGCAATTCGGAGCTGATCAAATCCGCGACGATTCCTTGGATCGACCTAGCGGCCTGTTCGAGCATATTCGTCTCTAGCGAATAATTGTGCTCTTGCGATTTTCGTTCGACTAGCTCAGCGGCCGCACGGATCAGTTGCTGACCACCCTTTCCGGCGGTTGCAAATTGGTCCTCAAGCTCTTCGAGAACCTTGCTGCGCTCGCGCAGTCTTTGGATCTGCGCATGGACTTCGAGCATCTCCTGCAATTGTTGATCTTGCAACTGAGTCAACTGTTGGAAGAACTCTTTTGCCGACTCTCGGGCGGCGATCGCCAATCCATACCCTTGCTCGGCCTGCTGCTTGTCCGAGGACAAACGATCGGACTCGGCCTTGAGTTCTCGAAGCTGCAGCTCGATCCCTTCGGATGCTTGGCGTCCTTGGTCGATCGAATCGGCAAGCTGTTCGAGCTTGGATTCATGCAACGAAACGTCGTATCGGACTTTGGAGATCTCGTCTCGGAGGTTCTGCTGCTCGAGTCGGAGTAATTCGAGCCTCGAGCGTCGCTCACCGAGTTGCAAGTCGCGATCTTTGCACGCTTGGTCGAGCTGCGTAAGGGACTCCGTCTGAACGAGGCGTTGGGCGTCGAGTTCGTCGAGTTCGCCGTTCCGTTCGTTGATTTCATCCTGGCTGATTGAGACACGGCGTTCGAGCGATTCGATGCGATCCTGCAAGTTCGCTTGTTCGGTGAGCCACTCGGAATGGCGTTGGCGCAATGACGCCAATTCGCCTTTTTTTTTCGCTTGGATGGTCTGAAGATCGATGATGCTTCGTTGGTTTGCCTCAAGAGTCGCTTGGCGTTCCTGCACCCCTTGGGTCGCCTCGTTCCACTGGGTTTCGATGGCTTGAAGCTGGCCTTCGAAGTCGATCTTCTGATCGACTGCATGGCGGACCTGCTGGATCGACTTGGCGAGCTGTTTTTCCAGTTCGTTGCGCTCTAGGGTCCCGAGCCTACGTCGCTGCGAGAGCATTTTGGAGTTTAGTTCCCGGTAACGCTGGGCTCGAGTCGCCTGATTTTTTAGCGCCGCGAGTCGATTTCCCACCTCCTCGACAATGTCTCGAAGCCGCACCATGTTCTGGTCGACGCGCGCCATGCGGCGCTCGGCCTCGGCCTTGCGAGCCTTGAATCGAGAGATCCCTGCCGCCTCCTCGAAGATCGCCCGCCGGTCCTTAGAGGAGGACTGAAGCAACCGATCCACTTTGCCCTGCTCGATGAGACTGTAAGCGTCGAAGCCAACGCCGGTGCCTCGGAAAAGCTCTCGGACGTCCTTGAGCCGGCACGGACGCCCGTTGATCGCATATTCCCCTTCGCCGCTGCGGTAAACCCGCCGACTGACTTGTACCTCATCGAGTTCCGTCGGCAAGATCCGTTTTCGATTGTCCAAAACCAACGTGACCTCTGCGCTGTTGGCAGGCTTACGGCCACCTTGCGCAGATCCTTTGAAAATCACATCCGTCATGTCCGAGCCGCGCAGGGCCTTGGCGCTCTGGGCTCCCAAAACCCATTTGATCGCATCGACGACGTTCGATTTGCCTGAACCGTTGGGACCGACAACCACGGTGATCCCATCGGCGAAATCAAATCGCGTACGGTCTGCAAAACTTTTGAAGCCTGAGAGTTCCAGCGCTCTTAACATGCGTCCTCTCAGTCAGAGGTGTTGGTAAACGGCATGCGGCGATACCAAGGGGTTTTGGTCGTCGAATACGAACGAGCCCCCGAACTCGAAGGATCCGATCCTTGAATATCCAAGTCACTCTTGGGCGATCCTGTGCTGCTTGAGTCCTCAAGCGATGGCAGGTCACCGGTTGTTTCGTCCATCGATGGAGCGTCATCCGATTCCGATAAGTTCGATTCGGACAGACTCGATTCGGATCGACTCGATTCAGAGAACTCAACCTCCGTGGGAGTGCCATAGAGTCGCCCGGTACGCGGGAGCGGATGCAATGCCACAGAGGCCGAGCAACCTCCCGATCGCTCGATCGCATCAAGCGTATGGACAATGTCGCCGTAGTTGCCCTGTACCGCAATCATCGATTTGATCAAGGAGACCAGATCCGAGGTGATGATCGTTTGGAGGATTTCCCCGCTGAGGGTACGTTTTGCCACACGGACAAGGCCGCTGGACATCGGCGTGATGCGCAGCGATGGGGTGGGCTCTAGCTGCTTGACGATCTTGAGTTCAGGTGTCGGTCCAAAGAGGATCACCTCTGGGCGACGCTCCATCGAAACGCAGACCTGGGAATGCTCGCTCGGGATACGAACCAACCGGAACGATTCGCCTATCGGCTCGCCGGCAATCATCGGATTTCGGGAATCGCGATGGTAGAGGTACCAATAAGCTCCAAAGCGGATCTCTGGGTCGGGGTCTTGAAGGAGCGATTCGAGAGCTTCCCGGGCCGATGGATGCTGATTGACACTCAGGCCGATCAAGCAATGGGCTCGGTACTTCGGAAAGATTCGAGCCAGACTCTCGAGGATCGGGACCGACTCGGGTTGGTCCATGTACGCCAGCGAGTAGGCAGCGTAGAACCGCACTTGGTCGTCTTCATTGGCCAAGGCCAATTTCAATGCTTCGGCAGCCTCAGGACTGCCGATGGCTTCGAGCTCCCAAGCGGCCTTGCGGGCTAGCTCCGGATGGCCGAGCATTCGACGGCATCCGGCCAAGCGCTCGGCGACCTGCTCGGGGCTCTCGGCAAAGCCCAACGAGAGGATCGTTCCCAAGTAATGGGTCGGATCGAATCGGTACTTCGGAAGCGCAGCGATGCGGACCTCTCGATCATTCCTTCCCTTGGCTACCGTGACCTGCTTGCCCGAATCTTGGTAGAAGAATCGACGGTTGATCGATGCCTCCATCGCCTTGACCCAGTGCACATGACGGTACTCCTCGGAGACCAGTATCGCCATCCGCGATTCGTCTTTGATCCTGCCGCCGCTTAAGACCACCCCTTTGAGGGGATCGATTTCAGGGGTTTTCGAATAGGAAGCCGGGAAGATCAGCACATCCCCCCTGGCTGTGGCTTTCTCAAGGCTCTTTCGCAACTGGCTGTCTTTGACCGTGAAGTACTCAAAGAGGTGCGACTCCATCAGATGGCCTTCTCGCAAATCCGTCGCATCGCATTCGCCCGAGCATTCGATCAGCACGTCGGCCAAGTCCCCTTTTTCATCGCATGGGTTGGCATAGAGGCTCAGTTTCGCGGTGGCCGTCATCGGGGAATCCAGCAGACGTTCGGCATCGAGAATCTCGTTGCGGCGGATCTCTTCGAGCATCATGTCCCGCTGCGCACTGGGTTTGACTACCCCGCCGGTTCCCGGCAAATTCGTGATCAATCCCAAGGACTCAAATCGACGCGGTCGGACCCCCGAGGCGCGGGCTACCTCACCGATCAATCGGAGCCGATCTGGATCTGCCTGGAGCTCCTGGAGCTTGGCATTGGACTTTTCAAAGTCGCTTTTCTTGTCCCTCGAGAAGAGCTTGCAGCCCGGGGACAAACAGATCGAGAGGCTTGCAATCAAAACAGCGCGGCGCGATAGCTTCGGCGCTTGGGGCTGCTGAGCCCGGGTCAAGGCCACAGAATTCCATTCCATCTGACGCAATGCCTCGTGATAGACCAAGGGGTACTCGGAAGATTCCAGAAGTTCCCTGACTACCTAAATTCACACCGATGCGTCAAGAGAGCTTGGCCCTTTGAGGGTTTGCTATCCATGGAGTGAAGGTTCAGCGAAGCCATTTACTCGATAATGATCTCGCCCTGTGATCTCAGTGGGGCTCGCATTGGGGATCGCAGAACGCGTTGTGGCTCGCCGGAGATCACACCCTCGGAGATGATTTCCTCGGTCGTAACGCCCTCGTAAATCACGCCCTCGGTCATTCCGCCCTGCTCGACGAGAGGTTCACCGCCTCGGTAGACCGGGTCGCTCAAGACAGAGCCTACCCGGCCATGGCGCATGTCGGTTCGGGGAGTCTTGGTCCCATACGTTCCGTAGTCGTAATCGTAGGGCGATGGGCAGACCGAGCACCCAAGGCAACTTGCGGATAATCCACCTATCAGGATCCAGCACTTGGCGCGATTCAACACATGATGTTTTGCTAGCATGACACTCCCTTGTCGATCGAAGGCTTGTTAAGATATTCGGGTCAGCGCGATCTTTCTGATGAGACAATTTGAAGCGAAAGAACAGATAAGCCATGTCGGAGACCATTTTCTCGAAGATCATCCGCAAGGAGATTCCGGCCAAGATTCTCTATGAGGACCAGTGGTCGTTGGCATTTGCTGACATTCACCCCCAGGCACCGACGCACGTGCTGGTGATTCCGAAAAAGCCGATTCGCTCGCTTGCCGAGGCGACCGAGGAGGACAAGGAAATTCTTGGCCATTTGCAGTGGGTCGTGGCCAGGGTGGCCGAGACGTGTGGGTTGAGCCAAGGGGGTTATCGGGTCGTGACCAACATCGGCAGCGATGGTGGGCAGTCGGTGCCTCACCTTCACTACCATATCCTCGGGGGGCGTCCGTTGGACTGGCCACCGGGTTGATTCGACGATTGCCTTGACGATTGGTCCGTGGATCGCATCGGATTTCGTCGTACTCGTACTCAGTCCGCTGCGGCGGACTGAGCACGAGTACGAGAAGAATCACGATTGAGCAGGCGGGTCTTGATGTGCTGATCAGGATCGGCCCGGTCTGTGAGTCTAGGTAAGATTGGAGGCCTAGGGGAACTCATCCATGTGGGGTGATTGTTAACTCGAATTGGATCTACGTCATGCCCGACAAGCGGAAAATCCGATGCTAACGGCGTCGTCGAAACTGGCGGTGGGACCCGCAATTCCTGCAAAGCTAGACGTCGAAGTTGCACTGATTCCCCGAGCAGAATCCCGGGCCCAGAATGAGTTTTCGTCTTGTAAAAACAAGCCAGTCGTTGCTTAAGCTCTCGAGCTTGGCAATGGGTTTGAGCCTGTCGCTCGGTACTGTGTCGGCGCAAGCCACCGATCCTAGTGCCAGGGTAAGTCCGATCGTGCGTGCCATCCAACGCGCAGAAGCAGCGGTCGTGAGTATCCAGGGTAACAAGGTGATCGCAACAGCGTCGGCAAGCGGAGCGGGATCCAAGCAGGAAGTCAATGGGATGGGGACTGGGGTGATCATCGATCGCCGTGGCTACATCATCACCAATCTTCACGTGGTCGAAGATGTAGGACGCATCGAAGTGACCCTGTCGGATGGTTCAACGGCAATTGCAAAGTTGCTGAACTATGACCCATCGACCGACTTGGCCTTGATCAAAATTCCTGCGGTCAAGGAGCTTCCCACCATCCAGTTCGGCACCTCTTCGGATCTGATGCGCGGCGAGACCGTCGTGGCCATCGGCAATCCCTTCGGTTATCAGAATACCGTTACTCAGGGGATCGTCAGCGCCTTGCACCGAGACATTCCGGTCAACGGCACCCAAGAGTACAAGGACCTGATCCAAACCAACGCGGACATCAACCCGGGGAATTCCGGCGGCCCCTTGCTGAACCTCGACGGCGATGTCATCGGCATCAACGTAGCGGTCCGCGTCGGGGCCCAGGGGATTGGATTTGCGATTCCGATCGACTCGGCCCTTGAGGTCATGGCCAACCTCGTCGCCTCGATTCGCCGCGAACCGATCGAATTGGGAATGGAACTGACTAGGTCGTTCGAGAACGGCCAGGGCAAACTGATCCTTCGGAGCGACCGGGGAGAGGACTCCAACTCCCAAGCCCTCCATGCCTGCGATATCGTCGAAAAAGTCAATGGAATGCCGGTCCAGACTCGCCTCGATGTGGAGCTGGCACTCCTCGAGAGTCGGCCTGGGGATTCCGCAGAGCTGTCGATCGCTCGTGGCGGGACCACCAAAACCCAAACCCTGCAGCTTCAGGGCTCGGGTCCTAGCAATTCCGAGGCCAGCGTCGCCAAGTTGGCTTGGGAGCAGATCGGGATCCGTTTGGCACCCGCCCCCCTATCGGAGGTTTCTAGTATTAACGAAGATTATCGAGGGGGGCTTAGGATCACCGAGGTGCGACCTGGGAGTCCTGCGGCTCGCAACCGTTTGATGGTCGGAGACATCATTGTTGGGATCATGGAATGGCAAACGGTCAGCATGGACAATCTGCAGTGGATTCTTGCGAGCCCGAATTTCAAGCAATCGACCCCATCGAAGTACTATGTGATTCGCAAGCGTCAGCAGTTGATGGTGGCGATGACCCCTGAGGTTGCGCGAGTTCGCTGATTTGGTTTGGTTTCCAGTTGCCACGCGAGACGATTCTGGCTACACTTCTCGCACTCTTTTCGCATTGCCCCGTGGTGTAATTGGCAACACAAGGGATTTTGGTTCCTTTATTCTAGGTTCGAGTCCTAGCGGGGTAGTTTTCTTTTCGGTCTGCGATTCTCGCAAACCTTCGTGCTAGCAGGCCTTTGCTTTGAGCAGGTTTCCTTATGTCTAGTCTCCCGATTTCGTTGGGCTCTGTAAGTTGGATTTCTTGGTTGTTTTTGGCTTTGGCCTTGGAAGCGACGTCGGCTCAGGAGTCTTCGGACAAGACTGCACCGAGGGTAGAGGTATCGGTACCTGGGGTAGTTGTCGAACGGTTGGCCGAGCATCCGGATTTGGTCACTCCTACCGGGATCGACTTGGACTCTCAGGGGAACGTTTGGGTGGTTTCCTGCCACACCCATTTTCGACCTTCGAGTTATCAGGGGCCGGAGTTCGACGAGATTTTGGTTTTTGACTCCGAAGGAAAAAACCGACGGGTGTTTTACAACAAGACCAAAACGACGATGCAGTTGCTCTGGGGGGCCGACGGTTGGCTTTATGTCGCCCAGCGGGATCGGATCTTGAGGGTGAAGGATTCCGACAACGATGGGGTGGGGGATACCGAGGAGACGATCGCAGGGCTCGATACATTGGCCGACTATCCGCACAATGGTTTGAGCGGGATGACTTGGCATACCGATGGTGGGTTGATTTTCTCGCTCGGCGAGAACTTTGGCAAAGACTGGACGCTCCGTGGCAGCGATGGCAAGTCGCTTGTCGGTCGGGGCGAGGGGGGCGTATTTCACTGCACCAAAGCGGGGGGAGATATCCGCCGGATCGCTAAAGGGTTTTGGAATCCCTTTGGGTTGTGGATGCGTAGCGATGGGGTTTTGTTTGCGGCCGAGAATGACCCGGGTAGCCGGCCTCCTTGCCGACTGCTCCATGTGGTTGAAGGGGGCGATTACGGCTTTCAGTATGTCTATGGAAGTGCTCCGGTGCATCCCTTTGTTTGTTGGGAGGGCCAACTGCGCGGCACCCTTGGGATGATCCACCCGAGTGGCGAAGGACCTTGCGCAGTCGTCGGACTCGGAGGTGGGGTGATGATTCCATCCTGGAGCAACCATTGCATCGATTACTATCCGTTGCGATGGCAAGGAGCCACCCTTCAAGCCCAACGCATCGAGCTACTTCGCGGCAGTGACATGTTTCGACCGACCGGCATGGTCCGCAAGAACGACCGCGAGTATTACTTTGCCGATTGGGTATCTCCTTCCTACGAACTCCATGGCATGGGGCGGCTTTGGAAACTCACGATCGATCCCGATCGCGCCGATTGGCTTGTCAAGGAGCCCCAAGAATGGACCTCCGAAGCCCAACTCGCAGAGCGTTTGCGTTCGGGTTTGGGGCTGAGCGATGCGGAGCGATCGCTCGAAGCGTTGTTTGGATGGGTGCAAGGGTCCGACCCTTACTTGGCCGACGCGGCTCAGCGGGAACTAGCAAGAATCGCTCGCGATTGGTCGCAAGCCCAGTGGCAAGCATTGCCTTCTGAGCGTCGCGTCGATGCTTTTGTTGCGATGCGAAAGGAGGATTTTCAGAATCCTCGATGGGTTCAAATGCTCTGGTCGGATCCAGACCCGGAGATCCGATTCGAGGCCCTGCGTTGGATCGCCGACGGGGTATGGAAAGAGTACTTGCCTGAGGTCTTGAAAATGCTAGAGGACCCCGCGCTTGAGTACCGTTTGTTCGAAGCGGCCCTTGCGACGACCAACACACTCAAGGGCGATCCGAGCCAAGGGGTCACCGATGCGAAGATGCTCGTCGAGCGGATCACCCAGCCGAACACTCCGGCGCGAATTGCTGCTTATGCGATGCGACTGGCGCCTGTAGAGCACCAGGGGTTAGGGATCGTTGAGTTGAAACATTTGCTCGATCGTAACGATCCGGATTTGACACGCGAGGTCGTCCGGTCGTTGGCCTTGCGCAAGGATCAGGAATCGCAAGAGCTTCTGGAGAAAATCGCTCGGGACGCATCGATGGACGAACCGTTTCGGCTCGATGCCTTGGCCGGATTGATCGGAACGAGCCAACCGACGGCAAGAGCCTTGGTGGAATCTTTGGCCAAGGGCCCTGAAGGCTCGTTGGCCAGGGAGGCGCAGCGGGTCTTGCGTCAAAGTGGACTTGATCCCGAGGTTCGATCTGGCGGTTCGACGAGCCGCCAGCCGAGGAGCTTGGACCAATGGCTCGAGGCCCTCGGGGGGCTCGACGGGGCTCCGGATCCACAAGCTGGCCGGCGAATCTTCTTCCATGTCGCCGGGGCTGCTTGTTCTCAGTGCCATCGACACGAAGGTCGAGGGAATGTCGTCGGCCCCGATTTGAGTTTGATTGCCAAGCAGGGAACGCCACGGGAGATCCTACAGTCGATCCTGGAACCCAATCGCGAGGTTGCGCCTCAGTTTTACACCACGCATCTGGAGCTAACCGACGGTTCGGAGTTCACTGGAATTTTGCTTCGCTCATCGAGCAATGAAGTCTACCGCAACGGTTTTGGGCAAGAAGTGACGTTTCAAAAGTCCGAGATTCAGGACCGAAAGGAACTTCGGTCTTCGCTCATGCCATCGGGTTTGCTCGATACGATGAGCGACCGGGAGGTGAGGGATCTATTGGCGTTTCTCCTGCAAGGCTCGCGATAGGCCCAGCCGAAGGCTTAGTGATTGCGGTTCACGAGCCTATGTCCGGGATGGGGTGGTCCTTGAGCCATTGTGCTGCTTGGTCCCAATCGACGATCCCCTCGGACTCGGCTTGCTTGCCGGTCGGAATGTCGGAGCCTGCCAAGCCGTAGCGATCCTTGCGCTGCTGGATCTTTTCATGAATGGTCTTGAGCAGTTCATGGTCAAAGTCATTTCCGGGACCTGTGTAGCCTTCGGCGAACCGAAGCACCTCGGGTATTTCATGGTAGAGGTTGCTCATGGCCATCGCCTGGATTGTCGGCCAGAGGGTCGCAGCGTAGCCGGGTTGCTTGCTCGACCAAGCTCCCCAGTAGGGTTGGTTTTCGACGTTAAGACGCATGAGCGAGGTGACCAGGAGATTGGCGGGGAAGGAATCGCCCCCTCGGGAGTCGGCCTTGAGCATGTGCCAGGTGTCATTCGAGTCGTAGGTCCTGAGGTCCTTGAGAATCGTCGATGGAGTATCGTTGGGCATGCTCGATTGAAAGGTGGGCAGGAATTGCAGATCGGTACCCGGGATCCTGTAGAGGTAGAACTGGCGTGTCTGGAACCGAGTTGGTGAAAACTCCAGGCCTGTGGTTCTGCACAGTGGCAAAAGAAAAAGGAGTGAAACCAAGAGTCCTGCCAAGATCCCTAGAACCAGAGCGAGTCGTCCCTTTTTTTTTCCTTGGGGAGTCGTTCCTTGCGATGGCTTCGGGGGCGTCGGTGCGTTCGCAGAGCTCATGGATTTTTTGGAAGCTGAATTGGTAATGGGGGATCCGATTCGCTAAGGTATCGGCGTTTGGATCGACTTGGATTATAGCACCCGAAGCGTTGCTAGCCGACAAAACGTTTATTTGCAGGGAGTCTCCCGTGGCTTGGTGGAAACGCAAGAAAGAGGATTCGAGCCCACGATCCGGTGGTCCGAGCGATGCTATGGCCGATCGGATGGAGCCTTCCGAGGAGCTTCGGCTGTTAGAAGCAGTTTTGATGGTGGTTAACGAACCGATTTCTGCGCGGCATCTAGCGGGTTTGCTTGGGTTTGCAGACCCCACAGCCGTCCGAACGGCCGTCATCGAACTCAATGGGCGTTACGATCGGGCCGCTCGGGCTTATAGGATCGAGGAGGTCGCGGGCGGACTGCAAATCCTTACTCGCAAACAGTTTGCGCTATGGTTGCGCAGGACAGGGTCGGTCCCTGCCGAGCAGATTCTCAGCTCGGGAATGCTCGAAACGCTGGCGATCATCGCTTACCGCCAGCCGGTCGTCCGGGCCGAACTCGAGGCGATTCGAGGGGTCGGTTGCGACGAGGTCCTGCGACAATTGATCCAACGGGATTTAGTTCGGGTTTGCGGCAGGGATGAGGACCTTGGAAGACCCTTTTTGTACGAGACGACGAAGACATTTTTGAAGGTCTTTGGGCTCCAATCGATCGAAAATCTCCCACGCTTCCAAAAGATTCTTCAAGCAGAGTCCGAAATTGCTTCCAGGATTCGCAACACATTGACCGACCAAGCGTCTGAGAGTTAAATCAGCCGGTTGGTATTTTCCGGTTGAATTTTTTCATTCCGCATATTGAAGTCCGATGGGTAGGTGGCTAGATTGCCCCATCGGAACGGTTTTGCTCCATCGCTAACCCGATTGGGCGTGCCAAACTTGGTCGTCACCAAACCCACGAAAGAACCTCGAAAGAAGCTAAGGGTGCCCACTGTGAAGAAAATATTCCCCCGCAAAGAGATGATTTCCGCAACTGCGACGCGTGACATCGAATGGCTGAACGACTCATTGGATGCGATCCATACGTTCGGGGATGTCTCTCACTCGATCGTCATGGCCGATGAGGACGAGGATGAGGACGAGGACGAAGACGAGTTTGAGGACGAGGAAGACGAGTTCGAGGACGAGCAAGACGAAGACGACGAAGAAGACGAAGACGAAGAATTCGAAGAGGAAGAAGAGGATGGAGAGTGGGAGGAAGTCGACGATGACGACGACGACGATGACGACGACGAGGATGATGACGACGAGGATGAAGAAGAGCTCGACGAGTTCGATGAGGAAGACGACGATTGGGATGATGACGATGACGATGAGGAAGAAGAGGACGACGAGGAAGATTGGGACTGATCGGAGTCCGAGCGATCGTTAGCGTTTTGGCCCAAAGGGTATAGACTATCCCTGTGCGATACCCGCACAGGGTTTTTCTTTGCAGTCGATGTTCTTCGTTGAGTACTCTGCGCCGGGCTAACTGCTCGGGAGTGTCCAAAGATGCCAAACGCTACCTGCTTTTTGATCGCGTACCTTCTGGTGCTTGTCATCGAGTCGGTCCGTTTTGTGATCTCCGGAGAGTCCCTCCGACAGTGGCTTACGCGAGTCTCCCTTGGGATGTTCCTGCTGGCCTTCTTAACCCACACGCTGTACCTGGCGGATTTGGTGATCCAAGGCATCTGGTACGAGCAAGGATTCAGGTATTTAAAAACCTGGGGGGATTGGTCGATCGCTGCGGCTTGGGTTCTGGCACTTGCCTATTGCGTGATGCTTTACCGTCGCAGCGACAAGCAGATCGGTCTGTTCTTGCTCCCGCTTATCCTCTTGCTTGTGGCTCTTGCTGTTGTTTTTCCCTCGGATAGTCCGATCGGCAAGTCCACCTCGACGGTTTCCTTTTGGCGGATGGTCCATTCGATGGCGATGCTCATCGGAACGATCCTCGTGGCCTTGGGGTTCGCTTCTGGGGTGATGTACTTCGTCCATGCACGGAAGCTCAAGAGTCGATTGAACAGGCGATGGTCATTCCGATTGCCGTCGCTTGAGTATCTCCAGAAGTTGGGGCAAAGCTGCACGCTCGGCAGCGCCGCGGCGATCGGTTTTGGGGTCGTCTCTGGAGCGATTATGAATTTCACCCGCGATGGCTTTGTCGCTTGGACCGATCGGGGAATCCTACTGACGACGGCTTTGTTCGTCTGGCTTTGTATCGCAGCGCTGGCGCAGAAAATCTCTTCCAACCGTGGCAAGGGCGAGTGGACAGCCGCACTGAACATTCTCTCGTTTGCCATCGTCGTAGCTACCCTGGCTGCCGTCGTTACGGCTCCTCACGGCGTGAGCACTTGGGGGGATGCATGAAGCTGCGAATGATCGGTTGCAGCCACCATGACACGCCGCTGGAAATCCGCGAGCAAGTGGCTTTTAGTTCCGAGCAGATCACCCAAGCCCTCTGGAGTTTGAAGGAGCAGTTTCCCGACACCGAGGCGGTCTTGCTCAATACCTGCAATCGAGTGGAGCTCTATTGGGGTTCAAGTCACGAGGACAAGGTCGCAACGCAAGAGGCCATCGAGCGATTCCTCTCGGAGTTCCATCGCGTCGGCCTGCGGACGATCCAAGAGCACTTTAAAGTCCGTCACGATGGACAAGCCGTCGAGCACCTCTTTATGGTCGTAAGCAGCATCGACTCTCTGGTCGTCGGCGAATCGCAGATACCGGCGCAAGTCCGTTCGGCGTACGACCGCTCCAAGCTCGAGGGTGCCGCAGGCGCCGTGATGCACTCGCTTTTTCAGCATGCCAACCAAGTGTCCAAGCGAGTCACGACCGAGACGGAGATACATCGCCGACGGATCAGCGTCCCGAGCGTCGCAGTCAGCGAAGTGGCTTCGGAGTTCTACGAACGCTTCGATGACAAGAACATCGTGGTCATCGGGAGTGGTCAGATGGGGGTTGAGACCCTTCAGTACCTCCTCGATGCGGGGGCTCGGAACATCGTGATCGTCAATCGTTCGCTGGACAAAGCCCAGAGTGTGGCAGATCAGATGAGTGCCGCAGCAGAGTTCGAACTCCGCGCAGAGCCCTGGGATGCCCTCGATCGACTCTTGGTCTGGGCCGACCTTGTCGTCAGCACCACCGGCGCTGCGGAACCCATCGTCACCGAAAGTCGTCTAAAACCGATTTTGGCCAAACGGAGTCGCCCGAACCTTCTGATCCTCGACCTTGCTGTCCCGAGAGACTTCGAACCGGCCATCGCCAGGCTACCGAGCGTCTATCTCTATTCGGTCGACGACCTGCAATCGGTCTGCCAACGCAACGAAGCGTTCCGAAAGCAGCAGCTTCCCAAAGCTCGCAAGATCATCGACGAAGAGGTCCAAAAAATCCTGGCCGATTGGAACCTCAGGCAGTCGGGCGATACCATCCGCGCCCTGAGAGACCAAGCCGACTTGATTCGCGACTCGGAGTTGCTTCGTTTGTTCTCCAAGCAATCGATGCAGGAGCTCAATGCCGAGGCCCACCAAGAAATCCTTCAGGCCGTCGATCGGGTGATCAACAAACTCCTGCACGGCCCCCTGCAATCGCTTCGAGAAGCCCCCCACGAGGATCACCGCGAGTCGCTTGTGACGGCGATCCGTCGGCTGTTCAAACTCGGATGACTCAACCGCCAAAGAGACTGTATTTGTAGACCGTCTCGATCTTGCGAAATCCAACCGAGCGATAAAGTTCGATCGCGCGAAAGTTATGCGTGGTGACTTCTAAGCTCACCACACGGCAGCCCGTGAGATAGAATCCCCGCAGGGCTCTTCGGATAAGTTCCTTGCCGATCCCCCGGCCCCGGCAAGCTTCGACGACCCCGATGTTTTGGATCGCTCCATGGACTGGTCCTACCCTCAAGCCCTGGATGGTTCCGACTCCGACCCTCGCGAGCGGATCGTTCCCTAGGCTATTTGCGCCGTGGGTGTCGATCAGGCAGGCGAGCCAAGTCGCTTCGGGGACGAAATTGTTCTTCGAGGAGAGTTCACGCATCAGGGTTTTGCACCCTTCTCGATTCGCAAGGCAGGGAAAGACATTGCCGTCCATCTCTTGGCGAAAACTCTCCCATTTGACCAGTGCATGCATGCCGACGTGCTTTGGCTGCCAAGCCAACCAATCGATCGTAGGATCGGTCGATAACTCTTGGGCGATCCAGTCCATGCAGGATGCAAGCTCGATTTGCATCCGATAGCGTTTGATAAATACCGATCGAGATATCGTCATGGTCGGACTGAACTACCTTGTCAAACGGCCAAAGGGCTACCGAATCAATCCTTATCAATTCTTGCGCAACTCGCACGCTGGAGTCCCGACATAAGTGCCATGGGCGGGGATATCCCGGACGACTGTCGAGTTGGCGCCTAGGATCGACCAAGCACCGATATGGCGATTGGGGATCACGCAGGTTCCGATCCCGAGCATCGCTCCTTGGTCGACCCTTACGCCGCCAGCCAAATGGCAACCCGGTGCGATGTGGACGAAATCTCCCAGGATCGAGTCGTGGTCGACCGAACAGGAAGTGTTAAGAATGACTCCTTGGCCGATCCTTGCCATCGCCCCGACGACGGCTCTGGGCATGACCACGGATCCAGGACCGATCTGTGCTGAAGGCGAGACATAAGCCGAGTGTGCAATGGCCGTGGCGAATTGAAAACCCAGAGTCTGAAGCCTCTCGGTCACTTGCTCTCGAAGTCTATTGTCCCCTAGGGCGACCAATGCGAGCGCCTTGGCCTCGAGCAACTGGGCCAAAGTTTGTGAATTTTCCGGGAAGACCGGATAGCCGAGAATCCCATCGCTCGAAGGGTGCTTATCCATGCAACTGATGATTTGGTACTCAGCCATCGATGCGAGCGTCTCGATCGCCATCTTGGCATGACCGCCGGCGCCTACGACAAACACGAGTTTCTTTGCCATCCTTCGAAGCTCCAGGCAAGCCAAAAAACCGATTACAATAATCCAAACCGAGGGGTTCTGCAGTGAGCCTGTTGGACCCGGACCCTTAAATTGGTTAAAATCCGATGCCACATGGCGGTTTTCACCCTAGCCCAGGTCGATGTTTCGGGAGTTGAACCGATGAGCAGCAGCTCTTCCCTAGATTGCAGTGTGTTGGTTCTGAATCGATTTTATATGGCCATCCGTGTCGTCGATGTACGTCGTGCCATGACGCTCCTGTACCGTGGTTGTGCCGAGGTGATCACGATCGAGGACGATCAGTACATCAACTACGACTTCGAAAATTGGTGCGAGCTTTCTGACCTGCACTCGATGGAAAAACAACTGGGCGAAGATTACATCAAAACCCCGACGCGAGAGCTGCAAGTACCCCGAATCGTCCGACTCGTTCTCTACGATCGCGTCCCGAAATCGACTGTCCGTTTCAACCGAAAAACGCTCTTTGCCCGCGACTCCCATCGCTGCCAGTACTGCGGTCAGTCCCGACCTATGAGCCAATTGAGCCTCGACCACGTCATGCCTCGCTCCCAAGGTGGTAAGACGACTTGGGAAAATGTCGTTTGCTCGTGTGTGGGTTGCAACAGCAAGAAGGGTGGGCGTACGCCCACCCAAGCCGGCATGAAACTCCTGAGCGATCCGGTCCGACCCTCGGCCAACCCGGGGATCACCGTGACGTTGAAGGATCCCCGTTACAGTTCCTGGAAAACCTTCCTGGCCTCGGCCGGAACCATCACTTAATCCTGCCATCGGCGGGTCCCTGGCCCATCGGCGGGTCCCTGGCCATCCCTCCTGAACCCTTTTGCCTACGATTGCACTCCTCTCCATGAAATCCTCCAAACTGGCTCGACGTCAATTCCTCTCCCAGACGGCCCTTGGTACCGCAGGACTCGCCTGCGGCCTCAGAGCCCATGCGTCTGCCAACGACGAGATCCGAATCGCATTCCTAAGTTGCGGCGGGCGAGCCAACGAACTCATGGGGAGCTTCTCCAAAGTTCCCGGCGTCAAGATTGTCGGATTGTCCGATCCGGACTCGACTCGCGTTGCCAAAGCCAAAACCCGATTTCCCGATGCCAAAACATCGACCGATCTTCGCAAACTCATCGAAGACCCCGACATCGATGCCGTCGTCGTCGCGACCTGCAACCATTGGCATTGCCTTGCGGCGATTTGGGCCATGCAAGCCGGTAAGGATGTTTACGTCGAGAAACCGCTCTCCCATACGCAGTGGGAAGGTGAGCAGACCATCGCCGCTGCTCGGAAGTATCAGAGGATCTGCCAAGTCGGAACCCAGCAACGCTCCGACCCGATGCAAAAAGAACTCAAAGCATTCCTCCATGAACAACAAGCCTTAGGTCAGATCCAGCGAGTCCAAGTCAACCGCTTCGGTGTACGCGGCCCGATCGGAAAACGCAAAGACCCGCTCCCCAAAGACCCCAACGTCGATTATGACCTGTGGCTCGGGCCAGCGGCCGACCGTCCTGTCTTCCGGAACGCTTGGCACTACGACTGGCACTGGGACTGGAATACCGGTTCGGGCGAGATGGGCAACTGGGGCGTCCACGTTCTAGATGATGTCCGCAATGTCGTGTTCCGCGATAGCGTCCGAGTCCCACGCAGGATCCTCGGCGGCGGAGGACGGGTGGTCTGGGACGACGCGGGCCAATCCCCCAACGTCCATGCCGTGGCCTTCGACACCGGATCGATCCCGGTCGTGATCGGACTGAGCAACTTGCCCGATGCTCCCGATGGCAAAAAATCTCCCGACTTCCCAGGCCCCGGAAGCGGGTACGTCGTGTACTGCCAAGCCGGACGCTTGGAAGGCCAACGCGGGTCGGCCAAAGCTTTCGATATCGATGGCAAGCTGATCAAGGAGTTCAAAGGCAATGGCGGAAGCGCCCACCAAGCCAACTTCATCGAAGGGGTCAGGACCCGCAAGTCGGAACTTCTCAACGCCGACGTTCAGGTCGGTCACGACTCGACCGGATGGTGCAATTTTGCGAACATTTGCTACCAGGCTGGCGATTCGAACCATATCGAGGACAAAGCCGAATCGGCGAGGGATTTCCCCGGCTGGCAGAAGCTCATCGAGCAGATGGTCGGCCACTTGAACGCCCATCGAATCGATCCTGAGGATCAAGCCCTCCGGATGAGCCACTGGATGGAACTCGATCCGAAAACCGGCCGCTTCGTTGGCGATTATGCCCAACAAGGCAATGCGCTGATCCGGCGCGAATACCGATCCGGATACGCCGTTGAGGAAATCACGTAAACGATTCGCCCTGGCGCACTTCCTTTCTGCCGATTTTTCCTACAAACCTCTATAGATCGTGACCTCGCTTTTCGGGTATCTTGCCCAAACGACGCGGTGCCCGCAGTCGGACGGTTCACAACGGATTGCGTCGAACAAAGGGGTGGGTTCTTCTGCGCATGGATGCTCAGAAAAAAGAACATTATCGATTCGAAGTATTGCTAACGCTGGCTCTGCAAATCCTAGGTAGCACGCTGCTGCTTGGGACCCCAGGGTTTGCCCAAGCCCTCCCACGCCCTGAGACCCCACGCCCTGAGACCCCACGCCCTGAGTCTCAGCGAACCGAGTCTCAGCGAGCCGAGCCGGTTGCTTCACTGGTCGATGCGAAGCTTCACGATTGCCGAATGCTCTCGATCGATCGAGCATTTGTCGTCGGCGATGCTGGGGCAATCCTCATGACCGACGACGGCGGCAAGCAATGGAAAAGCCTCTCCTCTGGCCGTAGCGAGTACAACTATTACGCCATCGGGATGGAGGATCGAAACGGCCTGATCGTCGGGGGGACCCTCGAGCCGGCGACCGGCCGGAGCATCGGGATTGTTTTGATCACGCAAGACGAGGGGAAAACCTGGAACCCATCGGATATTCCAGGACTACCCCGACTCCTAGGCCTTCAGAGAATCAAGCATCGCCATTGGATCGCCTGGGGGGATTGGTCGGACCATTTCGGATCGGCACTCTTCGAATCGATCGATGGAGGCAGGTCCTGGAGCCCGCGCCCGATCCCTTGCGGACACCTTCAATCCGTAGCCATGAGCGATGAAGGGAGTGCCCTGATTGTCGACCGAGCCAGCCGCGTCTTTTTCGCTGCCGATGGTGTTGATTTTCGATCCGTCGCGATCGATACCGACCAATTTCGACCCATCCGATTCTGCAAGCTCCAGCCCCAAGGATGGTGGTTGGGGGGGGATTCGGCCCAGCTCTGGCACTCGATCGATGGCCTGCGATGGCAGAGCATCGATCTGCCGATTGCCAAGGAGGACGCCCCACTGGTGGATCTTGTCCAGATGAAGGGGGGGACCGATCGGATGTGGATCGTCGGAAAACCCGGAAATCTGATTTGGTGTTCGGAGGATCACGGTGCAAGCTGGATTCAACAGCCAACGGGTGTCGCGACTGTGCTCCTGGGCTTGGATTCCTGGAACGATCAAGTACTGATGGCTTGCGGTCGGCTCGGTACGATTCTGCAATCTCGCAATTCCGGCCGATCTTGGCGGCAAACACATGCCTCGGCCCAGCGCACCTTGGGGCTTAGCATCAGCGCAACGGACCAGAGCATTCCCTGGGATGCACTGGCTTACATCGCTCACGAGGGTCAGCATCAAGCCGCGGCGTTGGTCGTTCATAACCGTCGGTTCACCGAAGACCTCCACCATCAGCTCGATCGCGTCTCGGCTTTGGAATGCTTGGCATCGCGCATCCATTTGGATCATTTAACGACCCACCGTGGATTGCCCATCAGCGATCTGCCCAACGGCACGAAAATCAACGATCTAGCTTACTACCAACGTTCCAGCGATGCATTGCTTCGATGGATGGTCCAAGAGATCCGCCTGCACCGCCCCGATGTCGTGTTTGTCGAGGATCTCTCCTCCTCGAATATGCTCCGAAGCGCCAATGGGGCCCTGGCGACCCAAGCGGTCCAATTGGCCGGTAACCCCTCGTTCTCACCAGCCAAAAGTCTCATTGAGGACCAACTCGGTGCTTGGACGGTCCAGCGAACTATCCAGCGCAGCGAATCGAGTGGGTTTTCGTTGGCGCCTTCGATGGTGCTCAAGAAAAGCAATCAGCTTTTGGCCAAGCCGCTTCAGCCCATCCGCTACTACTATGCATCCGGTTGCTTGCCGTTGGATGCCCAAGCTCCCGAGTCGCTCGAGGGGCAAGTCCATTACCGGTTGGTCAATCATAAATCGGCAACGATCAGTCATCCTCTCGATGGTCTTGTCGTGCAGAACGACACCAAAATCTGCGACAAGCCGCTTCTGAAAATCAAACTCGCCACGCTCATGGCCTCGGCCAACGCGACTAGCCGGGTCTCGCAATTGCTACAGACGCGAGGAAGCGAGCTCTATCGCGAGAACGCTTGGGACGAATCGCTCCTGGAGTTGATCAAACCCCTCTCACCGGAATCGGTGCTGGATGTTCTGTGGATGGTATCCCAGGAATCCCGAGTGCAGGGCAATTGGCACCGCTGGCACGCCGCGCTCCAATTGATCCTGGCTCGATTTAGCAACCAAGAACAGCAGGAAATGGCTTATCGCGAGCTGATGACCTACACCGGCTCAGCCGAAGTCGAGCAGTTGATACGCGGCCAACTCCGACAGCAAACAGATCCGTCGGTCCAAATCGCTACAGCACCTACCAGCAATGCCGCTTCTCCGTTTGGAGCCCAAGACAGCGGTGTTAAACCGGCTTCCTACATCAACGAATCCCGGCTGACGCCGATCGCGCGCGGAACAAGTGAAAGAGGATTCGCCAAGCTCTTGGGGGGGTGGCCTGAGGGTTGGCAGACCAAGAAATCCGAACCCGCATGGGCTTGGCTGATCGCTTCGCGTTTTCGTACCAGCTCTTGGACGCGTGTCGGAGGACTCGACCCGACCTCTGAGCGGGGCTTTTGGCCGGCGTACTATCCTCAACTCGGGAACTGGTCGGGAATCTACGAACAGGAGCAAATCGTCAACGCTCCTCCTGTGGGCTCGTTGCCGATCCCGAGGATCCCCTGGACCCAAAACCGCCCTCACTTGGATGGCCTCGCCGAACCGGAGTTGTGGGATCAAGCCATCCGACTTCGGCTCTCGACGGCCTGGGCCGATGAGACCGATACCTCCACAGTGCGGTTGTGCCGCGACCAGGATTTCCTATTTGTCCACCTGAGTTCCCCACGCAATCGTTCCTCGGAGCTTGCGTCGAACTCTTCTCAGCCCCAACGCTCCAACCCCGCTTTCAAGGGGGCCAATACCAAGGACTCCAAAGCCAGGGAGCTTAAAGCCAAGGACGGGACCGCCAAGCGGGATTCGATGGATCCTATGCTTGACCATGTAAGGCTCAGGATCGATATCGACCGTGACTATGCGACCTGGTTCGAATTCGCCTGGGACATCCAAGGAGGCGTTTTGGACCAATGCAACGACATTCGAATCTGGAATCCGCAGTGGTACATCGCATTCCATCCGACCGACGAGGCTTGGAACGTCGAACTCGCGATCCCGATCAAGGAACTCATCGAGGATTCGACTATTCCCTGGGACAAACTCCCATGGGCTTTGAGCATTCAGCGGCAACGCCCCTCTCTGAGCACTGAATTCCTGGTCGCCGGAGACAACGATCAATGGAGTCGCGACCAATGGCTCATAGTCAATCCCACCGAACCATGACGCCCCAGCTACGCAAGATCAAACTCGGTATCTGGTGCGATTACGGTGTGACGCTCGAGCCCTCCGAAGGGATCGGGGTTTTTGTCGCCAACCTCGTCGATGGTCTCCTCGGGCAACCTTCGATGGAAAAAATACTCCTGGTCTCCAAAGAGGGCCAAGAGCAACTGCTCGAACCCTTGAGGCAACTTGCACCCGATCGCATCGAGGTCATCGGAAACTCCAAGCCGCCGTTCTATCTGCGTAAACCTTGGAAGACACTCAGGCAAGCCGACCGGCGCTGTATCGAGCGCACCGGAACGAGCATCCGCGATCAAGGCCCCTTGGGGTGGACTTATCGATGGTTTGAACGTCAGGTCAACCACTCGAAAGCGAGTTGGCTCGAGGGTGTCGATCTTTGGCTGCTTCCCTACGTCGGGCTGGATCAGGAATTCAATAAGCCGACGGTCGTTATCGTTCACGACTTGGTCACCTACCATTTCTCCGACGGTACACCGCCGGAGAAACTCGAGTCGTTCAAGCGCTTGGTCAATCAAGTTACCGATCGAGCTAGGATCGTAGCCTGCATGTCGGATTTCATCTTGCACAAAGATCTGCATGGAACCTTAGGCTTAGCTTCCGATAGGACTCGGATGGTTCGACCTGCGGTCCCCCGAGATTTCCGTCGTTCGTCCGAAGCGCCATCGATGCTGCCCGAGGGGATCCCTGCGGGCCGGTACCTTTTGTATCCTGCTGCCTTTCGGAACTATAAGAACCATCAACTGCTTCTTCGTGCCCTGCCTTCGATCAATCGCGATCAGCCGGATCCATGGCATGTGGTCTTTACAGGAATCACACAAACACCGCCGAATCTCCAAGACTTAATCAAGGATCTGCAGCTAGAGAGTTGGGTGCATGTGCTAGGCAAGGTCTCACGAGGAGAGCTCGAATCACTCTATCGCCATGCGTTTGCGACCGCCGTTCCGAGCTTGTACGAACAAGGCTCGTTTCCGCTGATGGAGGCCTTGTCGTTTGGATGTCCAATCCTCTCTTCAGATATTCCCTCGCTCCGCGAACAGCTTGCAGCCATGGGTCCAGATGCGATCTACTTTGACCCTCATTCGGAATCGGATTTTGCGAGAGCCGTTTTGGAGTTGGAACAAGACCGCAGCGGCAAAATCGCCGGACAGCTCGCCGGTTTCCAAAGGATGAAGCAGCGGACTTGGTCCGATGTCGCCGACGAGTGGTGCAAGATCTTTCACGCGATTTTGGAACCGAAGGTCTAAGTCCGACGATCGCTATTTCTTTTTGACCCTGCCCGTCTTCGGATCGACATCGATGTCCAGGATTTCGTTCTGATCGACGTAAAAGACAAACCCATTGAACATCTCGTCGACGGTCTGCGCCCCGTACTCGACAGTCGCCTTGGGGTCGGGGTTGTAAGGGTTAAACGGCGAGTTGTCGAAGTGAGCAACGGCTTGGATGGTCGTCCCCTTGGGATAGAGCTTCGTGCCGGGTGCGATTTCGTAGCCGAGTTGCCATTCAAAGTTGTAGTTAGGGATCTGCAGGAGCGTTTCCTGCGAACCGCTTCGATCCTTAGCATAGAACGTCATGTCTCGGCCTCGGACGTGCATATGGGTGAAGATGCCAAGCAGATCCGCATCGCGGGCTAGCTCATGCTCGGAGCTGATGCGGAATGCAGGATCCCCGGGCGGAATCTTCCAGCCCCGTGGGTCCAGAACGAAGTGGTAGAGTTGCTTGCGAATCTTTTCGCGAGGGAAACGCAATCCGACTTGGATCCGACTCTTTTGCTCCTGGCCCGTGGTGGTGTAGTGGATCTGCAAGCCCAAGGCAGAACCTGCCGGAAGCTTGTAAGCGACTTGGTTGTCGAACTTGGTCAAATCCATCGGCTGGCCGCCCGGAACATATCCGGTGATGAATGTCTCTTCGCTCGCCCCCTTGCTGGTCGCATAAGCCATATTGCAATGGTGAACGACAGCGGGATTCAAAGGTCGGATTTCAAAAGCGCTGACCCAGGTGTCGTTCAAAAACAGATGGGGCAAGACCACGTATTTGTAAGGAACAAACCCGGTCGCAGGAACCGTATGCTGTTCGAGGGTGGTGATGATCAAGTCCGGGGTGCCAATGCGCCATGGCGTTTGTTCGAATTCCGGTGGCACAGGAGCTTGCTCCTCCGAGCCCATCGCGCGCCCTGAGGCTAGCCACCTCTGAAGAGCTTCTTTTTGAGAATCGCTCAGCGAGCGGTCGTTTTGAAACTCGCCATGTTTTTTGTTCGCATACCAAGGAGGCATGGTCTCGTCGCGGATGACCTCTTGGATCATCTCCGCATGCCCTAAGACATCTTGAGGAGTCATCAACGAAAAGGGTGCTGCGGTTCCAGGACGATGGCACGATGTGCAATGTTCAAGGATGATCGGCGCGATGTGCTCATGATAATTCAGCGTGGTTGTATTCGACTCGGCGGTCGCAGGTGCTCGACTGATCGCGCAGCCATCGGCAAGGGTCTCCGGGACACTCACAGGCTTGCCGGCCAAGTGTTCCTCTAGGGCAAGGCGCAGATCGGAACGCGATGCGTTGGGCTTGACCCCGCCTAGCCGTATTTGATCGTCAACCCTGCCTCGGTAGATCAACCGGTACTCCGAGTCCAGGACTGCGACTTCTGGCGTACGGGTAATGCCGAGCATGCCCGCGACCTGAGCATCGTAGTCCTTGATAAAAGCCCAAGGAGCTTGGAACTCGATGGCTTGGCTTGCCATGTCGCGAATCGTGTCGTTGAGTCCCACGTTGACGCAAACAAACGCGACATCTTGCTTCGAGAATTGACTATGGAGTTCCGAGAGCTTGGGGAACGTCTTTTTGACGATCGGACAGTCGGAGGTCACAAAGGTCAGCACAAAGGCGCGATGAGGCCCGAGCTCCGATAGCTCGCGCCGGACCCCTCGGATGTCCTTGAAACGAAGCGCCTCGACCTTGGTTCCAATCGGTATTTTGGTGCCTAAGGATTCCTCGGCCCGCAGTGGAGTCCCAAGGGCAATGAAAATCCAGGCAAAGACCAAGGCGTTCGAAACACTCGATGCGAACCCAAAAACGTCTTTTGTTTTCATCGCAAACCAATCCCAACGAAAAAGGGAAACCCAAAATCCCGCATCGAAATGCGTTTTGAACGTCCCGAGCCGGATTTTTATCTAGTGATCGAATCAACCAATTGTACTACAATCGGGGGGACTACTGATAGACTCGCTCAGGCTCTTCACGTCCACGGACTCTTCCATTCTGCTTGCTAGGGGTGAAACTACGATGAATACGAACATGAAATTTTCGACCAACAGCATCCTCTCGCTAGGAATCATGGCTTCGGTGGGAATCATGGCTGTCGTCTCGACAGCATCCCCGGCACTTGCCCAACAGTCCTTCAGTTTCAGTTTTGGATCCTCGTCGGGATTCTCCTCAGGATCCCAGGGACCCAAGCAGGAGCGGTCTCCTGGCGAGGATCCAGAGAGTGGCTTGCCCTCGGCTAGCAGCAACGGCTTTCGAAATTCCCAGAGCCATTCGGTTACCAACGTCAACGGCCACTCCGTTGAAAAGTCCTTCGAGGAACGCGATGGCCAAAGCGTATCGATCACGCGTGTGCGAAATGGCAAGCAGGACGTGACGATCGAGGAGTCGCAAAAGGTTGGGATTCGTGTGACGATCAAGGACATGCAACGGGGTAAGGAAAAGAAATCTGAGTTCCAAGCCGATACGCGCAAGGCACTCAAGAGAAAGCATCCAGCGGCATTCGAGTGGGTGCGAAAATTCGCCGCTGAACCAAACGCAGGAAACATCGGGGCGGTACAAGGTCCTGAAGCGATGCAGATGATGCAAAAGCAACTCGAGCAAATGATCCGACAGTCCGATGACCCAGCCTTAAAGCAACAGTTGCAAATGATGCTCGATCGGCTCGAAGCCGAGGGCAATGGTAAGCCTGCGAACAAGTAGTCTTCGCCGGCGAGAGAGGTTGATGAAGAGAAGAAGGGAAGAGTTGAAAGCCGGGAAGAAGGGGAAACACAGAGGCACAGAGAACACAGAGGAAAAGAGGGAGGGCGCAGCAGGGAGGAAAGAGGATGGAGGACTGAGTGTTGGCATGCTTTGAGAAGGATCCGCACAAGAAGGGCGATTGGTTGAACGTGCCATACCAAAATTGGGTGAATCGTGCGCAGAGTCTTGGGCTCAAGTCCCCGTTGGAACTGGCTTGCGTCCTTGCCCTTCTTGCCAGCGGTTTGATCCACGCTTGCTTGTTCTGGTTGATGGATCAATCCTGGGAGGACCCCCTCTCGTTTCGAAAAGCGACCCTTTTTGGACTCTCGACGGGTGTGACCCTATGGTCGTGCCTCTGGGCAATGGAAAAGATTCCATCCAAACCCTCCGATCCTGCGATCCGAAATACGCTCTCGCTAACGCTGCTGCTTGAGGTTTTTCTCATCACCCTTCAAACATGGCGCAAGGAACAGAGCCACTTCAACCACCATGGGATGATCAACGGGTTGATCGAATTGGCGATGCTCTTGCTGATCTCTATCGCCGTTCTGGCTATTCTCCAAGTCACTTACCGCGCCTGGAAACCCCATGCCATCCATTCGTGCTCCCCAGCGATGCAAGGGGCTATTCGATGGGGAATGCTCCTGCTTTGTATCAGCATCCTCGTCGGCTACCTCATCACATGGATCGGACAATACCAAGCCCTTCGGGGCGATTCCCCAACCCTCTACGGCGCACGCGGAGTTCTGAAGTTTCCCCATGGGGCTGCACTCCACGCGATTCAAACGCTTGCCTTGGTAGCATGGATCTCGGACCGATGGAGAATACCAAAGGGCAAAGCCATCATCGATGCACTGACGCTTGGGCACTTTTGCTGGCTAGCTTACGCGATGTACCAGACATTCTCGGGAAAAGACCGATTTGAATTCGATGCTTTCAGCTTGTTGCTGATCATCGCGACGGCCCTGCTGAGCCTTGCAAGTCTTCGGTTTTGGTTGGCCGCCGGTCCGGGCTCAACGCACTCTTAAAGCAATCCGTTTTCGATCCCCGATAGGATCGATTGCGTTTCGATGGCCAGCGATAACGCTTCGAGCGATTCGTCGAACGTGCAAGTAGCCACCGATTCGACCAACCGTGCTTCTTGGAAGACGCCGACTCCGGCTTGTTCCGATCTTGCTTTGCCGTCGGAGCCATGCACCCAGAACCTTGGTTTTTCGATGTCCCAGGGCCTCAAGAAATCATCGCAGATCACGGATGCCTGAGTCCCTGCAATTTCGATCCACTTTCGACCTGCCGCTTCGTAACCGCAATCCCAACTGGCAACCAACGAACGGTGCGCCTTGGGAGATTCCTTGAGTGCCGACTCCAATCTAGCCATGGATTGGACTTGGTACCACGCCGAGGATGGTTCGTTGCCAACGCGTGTTCCTATGGAGAGGATCTGCGAAGGGCGAAAATCGGTAAACCACAGCGTCGAGTAGACACAGTACCAACCCAAGTCGAGCAGGCAACCGCCACCGGCACTCGCGTCGCTTCGATGATCGCGACGTTGAAGAATTCCCCCGACCGTGCATGCAACGCTGATACGGCAGATTTCGCCGAGCTCCCCACTCTCGATCACGTTCCGCATCGCCATCGAACGGGGGTGATGGGGGAAGGCGGTCGCATGCACCAGCGGTATCTTGGTACGCAAGACCGCTTGGCGAATCTCTTCGGCTTGGTCTAGCGAAACGGCGAGCGCTTTCTCGCAGAGTACCCGCTTATGGGACTCGAGCGCTCGGATCGCGTAGCGAGCGTGCAACGAAGGCGGCAAGGCGACGTACACCGCATCGACCAGATCGGACTCACAAGCGGCATCCAGGTCGGTCGTCACGTGCTCGACACCGAATCGGGTTTGCCAGTCGCGAAGTTTCGCAGGATCCCGACCGGCCGCCAAGACGATTTCGTGTCCAGCGGACCGAACGGCTTCGACCATTCGGTGGGTAACTCGACCTATTCCTACAAAGGCCCAGCGCATCACATGGCCGATGGGACAAAGAACCAAAGGATCGTCAGTACCGTGCAGATGGTGTAGGCAAAGAACAAGCTAGGACGAAATACCCGAAGCGGGACATTCGATTCGCTCTTGGCGTAGAGCGTGCTTAAGATCCGCCAGTAATAGCTCGCAGCGATCACCGCATTGATGGCCATCAGGGCTCCCATCAGCATGCTGATCGAATCGGTTTGACGGTCGGCGACCGTTCCGACGAACACCATGAATTTGGCCCAGAAACCTGCGGTAAACGGCAATCCGATCAAACTGATCAGAGCGACTGTCAAGCCGATCGATGCGGCGGGTCTGCGTTGAAACATGCCTGCGAGGTCCCCGATCAAATGGGACTTGCCCCCAGCGGCCTCGATCTCCCCTAGGCAAGCAAACAGCCCCAGGGTCATCGCTGCATAGGCTGCCAAATAGGAGTACATCACTCCGGGGCTTGCATCCTGCCGGATCAAAGCGACCAGAGCCAGCAGCAGGTAACCTGTATGGGCGACGCTCGAATAGGCCATCATGCGTCGGAGGTTGTTCTGAGCTACTGCAAGGATATTGCCTACGCACATCGTCAACGCCGCGCATCCCAGTAGGACTGGAATGACGACACCGCTTGCACCTGGACTGAGCGTTCCTGTCCCGAGCAGTCGAATCAGAGCAACGAACCCAGCCACCTTGGGCAGATAACTCATCACACCGGCCATCGTCACGCTGGTCCCCTCGAAAACGTCTGGAGCGTAAAAATGAAAAGGGACGGCAGTGATCCGGAACGCGAGTCCGCAGATCGCTAGGAGCAGACCCAAGGCCATCAATCGCTTCCCTTCACCGAAAGAACCTTGGATGACCGCCAAGTTGGTCGAGCCACAAAACCCGAACAGGTAGCTTACTCCCAAGAGGAAGAAGCACGAGGCAAAGGCGCTCAGGAGAAAGTACTTCAGGGATGCTTCGGCCCCGGCGTTGTCGTTTCGGACAATTCCAAGCAGGATATACGTTGGGAAACTTACGAGCTCGAGCCCCAGGAACATCGACACCAAGTCGTTCGATGCACCGACGATTGGAATCGCAGCCAGGATGATCAGCAGGCATCCGTAGTACTCGGCGAAGCGTCCTTTCGGAGCCGTCGACCAAGACATCAAGATGAGTATCAAGCCCCCAAGAAAGGTAAGCCTTTCTGCGGCCAGGGCCGAGGCATCGAATCGGAACAGTCCTAGGTCTGCATTACCGATCTCGGGGACACCTCGGTAGTATCGGGCAGCCATGGCTGCCAGCAGGCACATGAGGGATGCGACCGCGAAGTTGTTTCGCTGCGCGTAGATATCCTCCCGCTGCGACTTGCGTGTCAGTACCGAGGCGCACATGACCAAAGTTCCACCGATCAGAAGGATGATCTCAGGGGTCAGGTGGGTGGCAGCAGCTTTGGTGATTTGCATCAAATCCACGGTTGGGCCTCACGGGTTTTCGTTTTGCTGATTAGGTGATGGTTCATCATGGACTAAGGATTTGTTGACTCGACGACAAGCGTATCCATGTCGCGGTGAATCTGTTTGGAAACAGGCTCTGCCAACGCGGCCAATCGGTCGGTATCGGCTTGGAAGAGCTTCATCGTCCTCATCGGGAACAGGCCGATGTAAAGGCAGAGAAAACCGACAGCGACCAACGGGACCCATTCCCGAGGCGTCAGGTCGACCCCTGCTAGGGGGCGATTATGGGTGTCTGTGCGTGTGCCATTGCCTCCGAAGAGCAATCGCTGAACGATGCGTAGGCCGTACCACGCCCCGAGAACCGTACCGAGCACAGCGATCGCAACGAGCGTCGTGCATACTCTCATCATGCCCGAGAGGGTCAGGAACTCGCCGACAAATCCGTTGAGGCCAGGAAGTCCCGCTCCTGCCAGGGTGAAGAACACTAGCAGCACGGCTAGTTTGGGATACTGTGCGGCCATCCCTTGATCCTCGCTGCGCAAGCGGATCGGACCGTGCCGTTGCTCGAGCATCGAGAGGATCCAGAACATCGCCGCAGTGATCAATCCGTGGTTGAACATTTGCAGAGCCGCCCCGCCGAGTCCCTCGCGCGTCATGCTCATGAGCCCGAGCGTGATGAAACCGACGTGGGACAGGGAGCTAAAGGCCAGTACCTCACGCATATCGTCCTTGGACAGCGCCACAAGAGCGCCGTAGACAATCACGATCGCACCGAGGGTCCCTACGACCAATTGGGCTTCGATCGACAGCGCTACGGGAGTCAAAGGGATGACGATTCGCAGCAGCCCGTAGAGGCCAAGCTTGGCGACCACCGAAGCGATCAGGGAGGTGGTGTTCGGGTGAGCCGCCGCATAGGTCATCGGAAGCCAGGTGTGCAATGGAAGGATGGCAAGCTTGATTCCGAATCCTAGCAGCAACAGCCATACGGCCCAGGAGTCTTTGCTACCGATTGGAACGCCACTGCTGGCAGCTTGTGCCGCGATTGCCGAAAGTTCGCTGAAGGCGACCGTCGAGGGTTGGCCGTTGGCCAGTGGAGCCATCGCCAAGGAAATCAATCCGACGACCATCGGAATGCTCCCGGCAAGGGTGAACAACAAAAATCGCTTGGAGGCGGCTTGTGGATTCTTGCCGTCGCCCCAGCCATGAATCAGCAGGATCAAGGGGATCAGGACCGCTTCGAAGAAAATATAAAACGAGAGGAGGTCCATCGAAAGAAAGACTCCCATGAGCATCGAGATCGCCACGAGCAGGAGAGCGATGTAGGCTTCGGTCCTGACGCGAATTTGACTGCTAGCCAACCAAACCGTGAAGAAACCGACGATGCCCGTGAGCAAAACCATCAGTGCCGAGATACCGTCGGCCCCGAACGACAGTTGCCAATCGATGGGCTGACCAGCGACCGACACCGGTAGGACGAACCGCAGCGTTTCGGAGATGAAGCTGACTTTGGGCGCGATGGTCGCTTGTGCAGCGCCAGCGTTTTGGCTCAGCGTCGAAGGAGCTTGGTAGACCTGGAAGCAAAGTCCGATGCTCAACAGCAGCGTCAGGGCTGCGGCGAGGATTCCAAAGGGAACCATCGCTTTGGCTCTAGGTCCGGAGAAAAAAATCACCAAGGCAAATGCCAGGGGGACGAGGATCAGTAAGGGGATGAGGATATTCATGACTACCAACTTGCTCTCGTAACGATCCAAATGGCGACCAAAGCGACACCGACGGCGGTCAGCAGGCTGTAGGAGGGAACCCGTCCTGTCTGGATCCGTTGGCCCGCGAGCCCCACGATTCTCGGCAAATCCGCTACCGCATCGGTCAGAGCACCGATGATGTTCGTATCGAACCATTCCAGGGCTTTCGCGAACGAAAGCATCGGTTGAACGATTGCCAAGTTGTAGAACCAATCGATGTAAAGGCGATTGCGACCAAAATCCGCAATGCTTTTTCCCAATCCGTCGGTGGCGGGGGATTTGTGGCTGATGGTATAGCCGACGAAGACACCCGCAAGGGCGATCAGCGAGGAGACCACCAAGAGCCACATAGGCTCAGAGTGCTCGTGGTGATGGAGTCCCGGTGTTTTTGAGACGTACTCAGAAATCTTGCCCGTGGGACCTAGCAGAGCTCCTGCGAGCAATGCACCGAGGGCAAGTACGGCCATCGGGGCTAGCATGATATTGGAGGCATCATGGGCGTGGTGCCCTGCGGCCGCAGGGACTTTTTCCGGTCCATGGAACGTCTTGAAGTAGGCCTTCGACGTGTAGATCGCCGTAAGGAACGCTGTCAGAAAACCGATGCCCAGCAGGATAGAAAAGTGACCGCCGACCATCGTATCGGAGCTTGCGTCGAGCAGCACAGCAAGGACCGAATCTTTGCTGAAGAAGCCTGCCAGGAGCGGAACGCCCGCCAGGGCTGCAGCACCGATCGCGAATAGAATATTGGTCTTGGGCAGCACCCGCTTGAGCCCTGAAAACTCTCGCATATCGATCACGTCGCCCATCGCATGCATCACGTTACCGGCCGAAAGGAACAGCAACGCTTTGAAGAAAGCATGGGTGACCAAGTGGAACATCGCAGCAACGACCGCAACGGTCATCAAGTCCTTGACCGCACCGGTACCGAGCGCCATGAAGAGATAACCGAGTTGGCTGACGGTCGAATAGGCCAAAACCCGTTTCAGGTCGTCTTGGTAAAGGGCCATAACCGCAGCGATCAGCGAGGTGATTCCGCCGAGCCATGCGACGGTGATCAGGACCGATGGGGTCAGGACCGTCAGTGGAGCTAGACGAGCCATCAGGTAGACACCTGCGGTGACCATCGTCGCGGCGTGGATCAAGGCCGAGACAGGCGTTGGACCTTCCATCGCATCGGGCAACCAAACGTGAAAGGGGAACTGAGCGGACTTTCCAATCGCACCGATCATCAGCATCCAAGCGATGGTCGTTAGGAGCCCTCCGTGTTTCTCAGCTAGGACCGGTGCTGCATCGAAAATGGTTTGGAAGTCCAGGCGGGCAAACCAGCTTTGCGATGCCCCCACATCGGTGTGTCCGATGGCGTAGGCCAGGAGCAGGATTCCGAAGAGGAACGCGGTATCGGCGATGCGGTTGACCAAAAACGCTTTGGTTGCAGCCCGTGCTGCCGAGGGTTTGCGGAACCAATAACCGATCAGCAGATAGCTGCAGGTCCCGACACCTTCCCAGAAGGCGTACATCATGAGCAAGTTGTGGGAGAGGACCAGCATGGTCATCGAGAAGACGAACCCGCAGAAGACCGCAAAGTAGCGAGCATAACCGTCGTCGCCGTGCATGTAGCCTTTGGAGTAGATCGCGATCATCGCTGAGATCGAAGTGACGGCCGAAAGGAGCGTCAAGCAGAGCGTATCGACGCGGAGTGCAAGCTTGAGGTCCACGTTGCCGATTTGCAGGTAACGGTAACCTTCGGCGATCTGAAATCCGGTATCGGACGCTTCGGCATTCCATCGCAGCAGGACCATCAGGGCGCATGCGGCCGAGATGAGCAGGGATACGATCGCAGGAACGTGCGCGTAGTGTTTGTCACCACGGAACGACAGGATCGTACAGAGGATGCAGCCTACCAGGGGTGCAAGCGGAATAAGCCAAACGAGAGATTCGAAATTAAGCACGCTGGTTGACCTCCGACACGATGGGAGAGGTTTTCTGGTCTTGATCTAAAGATGCTTGCATGGAACTAGGGACCGGTCTGTCCAAGGGATCCAATCCGGCTGGACTGAGTTTAGGATAATGTTCTTCGTGCTCGAGGTCTTGGTAATCACCCGCCGTGGACTTCGGTAGGATCGTCTCGCTCAAATCGTCCCACGCCTGAACGTCCAAGGTGGCTTTGCGTCGGTAGAGAGAGACGACCATCGCCAGTGCGATCGCTGCCTCGCATGCCGAGATGGTCAGCACCATGACGGCCAGAATCTGGCCTTGATAATTCTGGTGGAATTTCGAGAAGACGATGAGGTTGAGGCTCACGCCCGAAAGCATGGTTTCCAGGGACAGGAACATCAAAATCAAAGATCGTCGGGTCAAAAAACCGATCAATCCTATGGCAAAGAGAATGCCTCCTAAAAGGAGGAGGTTTTGGACTTCGGAGTGACTCACGACAGGTCCCTTTCTGGTTTCTGTGCCAAGACGATCGCTCCGAGCGTAGCGACTAAAAGGACGGTACCGGCCAATTCGATCGCAAGCAGATAATCGGTAAACATCGAACGCCCGAGTCCCGAGGTTTTGGCTGGAACAAACGCATTGAGTTGGTCTTGGGTCATGCTCGCTTCGGGAACCGGAGGCATTACCATGCCGGGAGATGGACCAGGTTCGGCCAAGCTGTAAGGTCGCGTCAGGTCGAGTTTCACCGGCAGGATTTCTTCTGACTCCGAAACGCTCCAAGCGATCGCCATGAGCAAACTGGTGGCGACCACTGTAGCGATCACGGGGTTTGTCAACTGAACGTCGTACCATTGGAGTTGTGCTTTTTGCGCGAACATCAGTACGAACAAGAAGATGATGATGGTCGCACCGGCATAGACGATCATGGTTGCAGCGGCGATGAAATAAGCCGATTGCATAAACATCACTCCGCAGGAGGAAAGGACCGCCGTGGCAAACCCCAAGGCTGCATGGACAGGCTCTCGGGTGGTGATGAAGGCAATTCCGCCGGCGACGGCCAGAATGCTAAAGCACATGCGGACGAGCGAATCGAGTTGCATCGGAATCGAAGTAAAGGCCATCAGGGCCGCGAATGCGAAAAGCCCCGCACCGGCCCACGCCATCATTTTCGACTTGATCAGCCCGTGTTGAAGAAGCAAGTAGGCAACGGCCCCGAGGAGAATCACCATCAGCAGGATCTGAGCGAGATTCCCCTGAAATGGATCGCCGTTAACCAGCGGCAAATTTTTCGGGTCAATCGGTAAAGGGTTCACTGATGGCCTCTTACGTCGTTTCTATCGATCGAGTGTCTGGTCACTGAATCTGTGTTCACTGAAAATTTGTTTGACTAAAGTATTTAGTTGTTGAACCGTGGGCTGGAAAAAATCAGCCCGACTTCCCGCGACCCGGAGGAGGCGGAGCGTCCTTGGCAGTCGGTGACAATTCGGCTGCGGGTCCCAGGTTCCCTCGGTTGGTCCTGACCGGATCCTGGCCGGACTTGACCGTCTCGTCAAAGACCGACAGGAGCTTTTCTTTGTCGAAGATCATTTCCTCTCGGGTCATACCTGTCAGATCGTAGATGCTCGTCAGTTCGATCGCATCGACCGGGCAAGCTTCCTCGCACATCCCGCAGTAGATGCATCGGAGTTCGTCGATGGTAAACGTCGCAGGGAACTTGTCGCGATCTTTCCAATGGGGATCGTCCTTAGGGGCAGGAGCCGCGATGATCTCGATGCAATTGGCCGGGCAAGCGGTCTGGCACATGTAGCAAGCCACGCATTTGACACGGCCTGCTTCGTCGCGATTCAAGCGATGGACACCCCGGTAGTTCGGTGGAATCTCGGGTTCGGCTTCCGGGTACTGACGCGTGGTGGCTTTGCCTGATACCGCATGCCGGACTGCGGTCGCCAATCCGGAGGCAATCGCTGGCAAATACAGAGCGTCCAAGATGCTCATCTTGGGAGCTTCTCCCCACTTGACCGATTTCTTAGCCGATGGCTTATTCATCTGGGCTTCGTTTTTCTGGGGATCGTTTTTTTTGGGATCACTCATACGAGACCGCTCCTTGGGGTGAGAGTCCTTGTCGCATTGCGTCGGTGGTTGCCATGGAAGCATTGAACTTCGCGGCGCTGTAGTAGGCAGCAAGGACAGGAAGGATGACCGTGGCAATCAAAAGATGCTTGGGGAGTCCGAGCGACAGTACGATCGCAACTCCGACGAGATTCACAAGCCCGAGCGGAATCAGACCCTTCCAAGCCAAACCCATCAATTGGTCGAATCGGAATCGGGGCAAGGACCAACGCAAAAGGATGATGACCAAGACCACCAGCGCGACCTTGGCCAGCAACACGCCCAAGCCCAGCAGCAGGATCGGCGTGGAAGCTCCCGAGGGGCCAGGAAGGCCTGGGAAGTGCCAGCCGCCGAGAAACAGCAGGGCCGTCAGGAAGCTGACCGTGACAATGTGTGTATATTCGGCCAAGAAATAGAGAACGAATTTGATCCCGCTGTATTCGGTGTGGAACCCACCGACGAGCTCTTGCTCGCATTCGGGCAAGTCAAACGGCAGCCGGTTGGTTTCAGCCAGCGCTGCGGTGAAGAACACCAGCATGGCAACAGGTTGCCAGAAGACGTTCCAATCCAGAAGGCTCCCGGATTGTGCTTCGACGATTTTTTCGATGTTCAGCGAGCCGGTAATCGCGATGACTCCGAGGATCGAGAGCCCGAGAGGAATCTCGTAGCTGATGAACTGAGCGCAGGAACGGATCGCACCGTAGATGGAGTACTTGTTGTTCGAGGCCCATCCGCCGATGATGATTCCGTAGGCCGACAGCGAGCTGATCGCGAGCATCATGAGGATGCCGATATCGATTCCTGGAGCAACGACGAATCGAAACCCATCTTTGTAGTCCGTTGCGACGGGTCCAAAGGGCATGACGACTAGCGCGAACATGGCGGTGATCAAGCTGAAAGCCGGCGCCAGGAAATACAGTGCCGTAAAGACGTGGTCGGGGATGAGTTGTTCTTTGAGAAAGATCTTGATGCCGTCAGCGATCGCTTGGAAAAGTCCAAAGGGTCCGACGCGGTTGGGCCCGACTCGGTCCTGAACGTAGGCAGCGATTTTTCGCTCGACAAAGGTCATGTAAAGACCTAGGAATGGCACGACGGCGAGGATCACTCCGATCGCCGCCAGGGCAGGCCATAGGACAGGCCAAGACTCGAATAAGGTATTGATCATCAACGGTGTTCCTTGTGGGTGCTCCCTGGATCGCTATGAGCTTTTGGCCGCAGCGGTGTGATTGGCGAACTTGGCAAGTCGCACTCCATGCTCCCCGAGATCTCCGGTGGCAATCGCCGAGAGTTCAGGGATCTTGGTTCCGATCTCCTTGCGCAACGCCATGGCGTTGAACAAGCCTGCACGCCCGGCTAGGTCCATAAGAATCCGGCCATCGGCTCGGGCTTCCTCTGGGGGACGAATCGATGCATGGGTGCTTTGGGCTAACCCTGCATGGTTGACATAGGTTCCATCCCGTTCGGCGAACGATCCTGCGGCGAAGACCACGTCGGCCCGTTCGCTCAGTGGGGATGGGAAGATGTCTTGGACGATCAACAGCGATGGGGTTCCGACGGCTTGGTCGATCTTCTCGTTGACCCAACCCGAGCTGGATCCACCGACGACGAACCAGGCGCTGGCCGAGGATTTTCCGAGCGATTCGGCATGGATGACCGAGCCCTCGAAGTGGCGCAGGATCGCTTCGATACCGGTTCGATTCGGGCATTTTTCTGCTCGAATGGTGAATTTGACTTTGCCTGCCGCAGGGGACTCTCCCTTGGGGCCTTTGGGGTACAGATCGTCGCTGCCTACGACAGGAACAGGCCCCAGAGTCAATTTGGTTCTCGCATCGATTCCCTTGATGTACGAGGCCAGCAGGTAAGCCTCCTCGAGCGTCATGAAAGGGGACAGGACGACGACGAAACCCGAGGGGTCGTTTTGGATTGCCGAATGGATCCGTTTGCGAGCTTCGGCCAAGACCGTTGGCCATGGATCGGCGAACGACAGATCCGAGGGAGCGGTCGAGCGGACCGTCGCATTGGCGTTCGAAGGTGGGTTTTTGAGTCTCGGGTACTTGATGCGCCGCTCGTCGTGGATGTATTTGAATCCAAAGCGTCCTTCGTCGCACATGAAGTGCCCTTGGGCTTGTGGATTTTCCCTGGGTCGCAGCCGGTAGACTTTGTTGTCGTTTTGATCGACTTGAATGCTGCAGCCCGTCGAGCAACCCGTACATACGCTATCGGCGTGCTTGAGCCACCAGACCCGTTTCTTGTAGAGGAAGTCCTTGCTGCAAAGGGCACCGACGGGGCACAGGTCGACGACGTTGCCGGCGAGTTTGTTGTTGCAGGGGGTCTCTGGAAAGACATCGATTTCCTCGTGCGATCCCCGAGCGACGACTTGGAGTTCGGCCGTTCCGCTGATTTCTCTTGTGAAGCGAACGCAGCGGGTGCACATGACACAACGGTCGGTAAACAGAGCGATCTGTTCTCCGATGTGGTACTTGTCCTCACGTTGGATTTTCGGCTCATCGAGTCGGCTGTGGGCCTTGCCGTACTTGTAGGTGTAATCCTGCAGGTAGCACTCACCGGCTTGATCGCAGATCGAGCAATCGAGTGGATGGTTCAAAAGCAACAGTTCGAGGGTCATCTGTTGGGAGGTTTTCACTTTGGACGAATCGGTCCGGATGATGGTCCCTTCTTTGATCGGCGTTTGGCAACCCGGTACGAGTTTAGGGCCCATGGCGACGGTTCCGTCGGGTTTGGTCTCGCCGACTTCGACCAAGCACATGCGGCATGAGGCTACGACCGAGAGCGATTCGTGCCAGCAGTAGTGTGGGATCTCAATCCCGGCTTTTCGAGCCGCCAGGATGCAGTTGTCCTTGGGATCTGCATCGACCTCGATGTCATTGACTTTGACTTTGACCACTTTTATTGCTTTCCCAAAAAGTGTTAAGTGCTTCGGGCTAGTGAGCGCCAGCAAGAGCTAGGCTCTCGCTGCGCCGTCCGCTTTTGATGTACTCTTCGAATTCGCCACGGAATTTGTTGATCGCTGTTTTGATCGGCCAAGCGGCCCCGTCGGCAAGTCCGCAGATCGTCGTGCCGGGAATGGTACCAATCGAATTGGCGATTTCCATGAGCAGATCGATATCGCTGAGTTTGCCTTTGCCCTCTCGGATGCGCTCGAGGATCTTGGTCGACCAAGCGGTCCCTTCGCGGCATGGCGTGCATTGTCCGCATGATTCGTGGGCGAAGAACCGGCAGGCGTTGTATAGGACATCGACCATGCTGGTTTGGTCATCGATGACGACCACTGCAGCGGTCCCGAGTCCAAGGCAACCGACGCGACCTGGGCCATTGAAGTCCAGAGGTGTGTCGAGTTCGGCATTGGTCATGAATCCCATGCTCAAGCCCCCTGGAATAACCGCCTTGGCCTTTCGACCCTTCCAAACCCCACCGGCATGTTGATCGATCAGATCGCGGGCAGAGATTCCCATGGGCAGTTCGACCAAGCCGGGTTTGTTGACGTGTCCGCTGATGCAGTAGAGTTTTGGTCCGTAGGAGCCTGCATCGCGGGGGTTGTTGGGATCCTTGGGGATTCCCATCGATTGGAACCACTCGGCTCCGTGGTTGATGATGTGGGGGATGCACGCCATCGTCTCGACATTGTTGACGACCGTCGGCCTGCGAAAGGCGCCTTCGATGGCCGGAAACGGGGGCTTGATTCGGGGCCAAGCCCGTTTGCCTTCGAGGCTTTCGATCAAGCCGGTTTCTTCACCGCAGATGTAAGCGCAGGCGCCGCGGTGGAGATAGATATCCAGGTCATAGCCCGACCCGAGAATGTTCTTGCCGAGCAGATTGTTCGCATACATCTCATCGACCGCTTTTTGCAGGGCTCGATAGCATCGGCCATACTCGTAGCGAAGATAGAAATAAGCGGTCGTCGCGCGGGTCGCGAAGCTGCTGATGACGATCCCTTCGAGGACTTGATGCGGATCTTCTTCGATCAGTACGCGGTTGTTGAACGTCCCGGGCTCGCTCTCGTCGCCGTTGATGCACAGGTAGATCGGACCCTGGACATCCTTAGGCAGAAACGTCCACTTGAGTCCCGTCGGGAACCCTGCACCACCGCGTCCTCGTAGGCCAGAGTTCTTGACCAAATCGATGACTTCGGTGTTGGCCATCTTCAAGGATTTCGCCAAAGCCTCATAGCCGCCATCGGCGCGATACGTGGCAAGCGACTGGCTATCGGGCTTGCCGACTCGACCTAACAAAACCGGTTTGAATTCCGTTGGACTCATGTTGGATTCCCGCTTCAAGCTTTCTTGTTTGGAGCGTTTGGCTCGTTGGCGATTCGTTCGACATCCTCGAGGCTGCATCGCAGGTGCAGTTCATCTTCGAGCAGGATGCATGGGGCGCCGTCGCAAGCCCCCAGGCACTCGGCCAGCTCGATCGTCAGTTTCCCATCGGCTGTCGTTTGGCCAGGGACGATATGGTATTTTTCGCAAAGGGCCGCTAGGAGTTCTTCGCCTCCTCGGAGCATGCATGGGAGCGAGCGGCATACCCAAATCCGTTTTTGCCCAAGCGGATTGTCTTCGGTTCGAAAGAATCCGTAGAACGATGCGGTGTCGCTGATTTGGGCTGGGGACAGTTCGAGCAATTCGGCGATTTCTTCCATCGCTTTGTTGCTCACGTATCGACGCTCCTGCTGGACGACGTGCAAGGCCGGCAAGGTAACGGCTTGTTTGCTCGGGTAGCGAGGCAAGTGTTCTGCGATGACTTGTTTTGCGTTTTCGCTCAGTTCGCTCATCGATCCAACTCCGCAGCGATGATGTTGATGCTACCGAGCACAGCGGCCACGTCGCTGAGCATGCAGCCTCGGATCATTCGGTTAAATAGGGAAAAGTGAAGCACGGAAGGTGGTCGGGTCCGAGCGCGGTAGGCTTTGAAATCACCGTCCGAGACGATGTAATATCCAAGTTCGCCGTTGGGGGATTCTGTCGCACCGTAGTACGACTCCTTGGGCGAAGGCATTTGGCGGTTGGGCATGATGTTTTCGAAGTGGTGGATCAGGCCTTCGATGCTGCGATAGACCTCGGTCTTATCCGGCAAGCCTTCCTTGCCCGTGCCGGAAATGAACACCGGTCCCGAAGGGAGGTTTTCGATCGCTTGCTCGATGATCTTGAGACTCTCAAGCATCTCCATCATGCGGACCTGGAAGCGTGCATAGCAATCGCCACCCTGAGCACAGCAGACGTCGAAATCCAGATCGTTGTAGGCCAGATAAGGCTCATCGCGACGCAGATCCCGTTCGACCCCGCTTGCGCGTGCCACCGGTCCGGTCGCCCCGCCGGCGATCGCATCGGCTTTGCTCAAGACTCCCACATCACGGGTCCGTTCGACAAAGATCCGGTTCTTCATCACAAGGCCGGCAAAGTCCCGGTAGGCTCGCGGGAAGGTCTTGCAGAAATCCCGCACCATCGCGACCCAGTCGTCGGTCACGTCGTAGAGCAAGCCCCCTACACGGGTATAGCTGGTGTGGAACCGCTGGCCGCTGGCCCCTCGTTGAACGCATACATGAAGGCCGTCGCCCCACCGAGATCGAGCACACAGGTGCCCGTACACAGCAAGTGATCGTGGATGCGCATCAACTCGGCAAAGATCGTACGGATGTACTTGCATCGCGGGGTCAAATCGATTCCTAAAAGGCCCTCGACGGCATGGTGCCAGGCGATTTCGTTGGCCATCGGCGAGATGTAATTCATCCGGTCGACGATCGTCACGTACTGGTTGTAGTCGAGGACCTCGGCCAGCTTTTCAAAACCGCTGTGCAGAAAACCGATATCTGGCTCGGCATCGACGACCATCTCGCCGTCGAGTTTCAGTACCAGTCGCAAGGTCGTGTGGGTCGCCGGGTGCTGCGGACCAAAGTTCAATGTCCACAAGCCCTCGCGGTAGCCGGCATCCAAGTCAGGCGATTCGATCAGGTCCAAAGGCATCTGATTTAGCTCTCCGCGCGGGTGATGATGGGGAAGTTATGGCGTTCGCCCCGGCCCTTGACCGGATAGTCTTTGCGAAGCGGGAAGGATTCAAAGGCATCGGGCAAAAGGAGACGCTTGAAGTTCGGATGGCCCTCAAAGACAATTCCGAACATGTCGTAAACCTCACGCTCGAGCCAATCGGCACCGATCCAAATCGGATAAGCCGACGGAAGCTTCAAGTCCGGTTCGTTCAAGTGCGTCTTGACCGTCAAACGCTGGCCGCTTTGCGTATCGAGCAGCAGATAGACCACTTCGAAGCGGTCGGTCGCACCGGGGTACTCCAGCATATCGACGGCCGTGATATCGACGATCTGATCCATCCCCGCATCTCGCAGTGCACGCAAAGCTTGGGCGATCTGCACAGCAGGGACACTCACGCGCTGCTGGGAGCGAAATTCCGACCAAGCTAACGCAACGCCAGGAAGCTTCGATTCGAGCACTTCTTTAAGGTTTGCAAATTCCGACATCGGTTCAATTCCAAGTGTTTAGTGGATTGGATCGTACTTGGGCTCTTCGAGTTGGAATCCGTTTCGCTCGCGGATTCGGACCAACTCGTCTTGGTCGAAACGACTAGGTCCGTCCGGAAGAATCCGAAGCTTGAACTCGCGGGCGTTGTAAGTCCCTGTCTTCTTGATCTTGTCTTGAAGATCCATGATCGCCTTAATCAATTGCTCAGGACGCGGTGGGCAGCCCGGAATGTAGATGTCCACCGGAAGGAATCGATCGATGCCTTGGACAACCGCATAGGTGTCAAAAACACCCCCGGTGCAAGCGCATGCTCCCATCGAAATGCACCATTTTGGTTCGGGCATTTGAAGCCAAATACGCTGCAAGACCGGGATCATCTTCATAACCACACGGCCAGCGACGATCATCAAGTCGCACTGCCTAGGGGTGAATCGCATCACCTCGCTACCAAAACGAGACAGATCGTGCTTGGAGGCCGCCGTGCTCATGAGTTCGATACCACAGCAAGCCGTTGCAAAGGGCATCGGCCAGAGACTGTTGGCGCGCGCCCAAGAGGCCGCCGCATCGATGCTGGTCAGAAATACATTATCGCCAAGTTGCTTGTTTATTTGCGTCGCCAATCGAAGACTCCTTTGCGGTAAGCCACCCAATAGGCAAGGCCCAGGGTTGCAATAAGGACCATCAAGACAGCCAGGACCGCGGGCCGAAACGATTCGGGCACTCCGTCAGGAGCCAAAAGCGATACGGCCCAGGGATACAAAAACAACAGTTCAATGTCGAAAACCAAAAACAAGATCGCCGTCAGGTAGAACTTGATGTCGAACGGCTTCTTCGCATCTCCGATCGGATCCATCCCCGACTCGTAGGGCATGTCCTTGATCCGCGTCGGCCGCCGAGGAGCCACCAAGTGTGGCAAAAAAAGCGAAACGGCCGCAAAGCCAAGAACGGCGATGAGGTAGATCAGGATGGGTAAGTGAGCGATCACTAGAAAACCTCCGACGGAGCTTTCGAACATTCCACCGACTCTTGCCCGGCAAGCGCGAGCTCTCTCGCCCCAACCTCGCCAGACCGGTCACCCAGTGATCCTTCGGACCAAACAGGTGACTTTGTGAAATTTTTCACAAACTAATTCGGAGTATTGTAGAGGATTGCGACGATTTGTCAGGGGCAGATGTCGGTATTTTCGCGGGAATATCCGGGAACCCAAGACAATCAAAGCTAATGAAGGCTTAGGCGGATTTCAACCGCTAGGGCTTCTTCGCAGGAGCCGAATCGGGAGTGGGGCTTGCAACGGGCGTGCTCTTGGTCTCGGCGGGCTTCTTAGGCTCGTCGGGCTTTTTGGCGGTAATCACCGCCGGCAGATCCTTGCCCTTGGGCACGAACTTGATCGAGATGCTGTTGACGCAGTGACGGGAATCTTTTTTGGTCATCTTTTCGCCGTTGAAGACGTGGCCTAGGTGGCCGCCGCAGTTCTTGCAGGTGATTTCGATGCGGGACCCATCGGCGTCGGTTTCTCGATGGATCGAGCCTTTGATTTCATCGTCGAAAGCTGGCCAGCCGCACCCGCTGTGGAACTTGTCGTCGGATTTGTAGAGCGGAGCGTTGCAACGCTTGCACAGGTAGGTCCCTTCGACGAAATGGTCAGTGTACTTGCCGGTAAAGGCGTATTCGGTCCCTTTGTTGAGCAGCACCCAGCGTTCTTCTGGGGTCAGTTTGTTGTATTCGGGTTCTTCCATCTTCTTACCTTTGGAGTTAGCGTTCAACTTGGCGTTGGGGATTCCGCCACGGCCAACGGGGACTTTCGCCGTCTCTTTGCCTTCTTCTTGTTGAGCCGAACCTTTAGCGTTTTTGGGGGGTTGGGCCAATAAGTTCCCAGTGGGCCGCAGCAGCAGTCCACCGAGGATCGCAAGCAAAATCAAAGGGAGGAACCAGGAAAGTTTTGTCCAGGGGCAACACGGGGCTTGGGATGGCATGTGGACCTCGGGTGATCGGTTGGTTCATTCAGATTGGCAATAGGTTCAAACGTCGGTACCAGTATACGCGAAGCGACAAGCCGAGTCGCGTGCAACTCTGGAGGAACCATTTTTCTTCGAGAATTTGCCCGCGGCTTGCGCCTATGCGGCTCTCAAGGCATGGGCGTGATCGATTCGTCGGGTAAACGCACGGCCTCGGAGGGCCATGCTACGGTTGGAGAAAACCAAAGACATTCCAACTCCATCGTGTTATGGAATGTCTCCAGGCGATTTCCTTTACCCGTGAGCCAACTAGCACTAGCTACCAACCCGAGCGGCCGAAACCGGAATTGTTGCCGCCACCGCCGCCCCCACCAAAAGACCCGCCACCACCGCCAAAGGGACCGCCACCGCCTCCAAACGTGCCCCCGGATCCGAAAATCGATCCCCCTCGGGACGATGATCCTCCCCCACCGAGGATGATGGTCCCTGTACGGGCAGCTTCGGCGGCCATCCGCTCTCGACGCAGTCGCTCGGTCCGTTGCTGCTCGGCGATGCGCCGCTTTTGCACCTCTCGCTCAACGCGCTGGATGGCGATCTGCGCGGCTTGGTTGGCCTGACTCGAGAGCTCTAGAACGGCCGCATAGTTGCCGGCCTGAAGTTGCGTGCGGGCCGACTCCAAAAGCCTTACGCCCGGCGAACCGTCGATGCGCATCCCCCAAGGTCCGGTCCAATGCTCTGCATTGTAGACCGACTCGGATGCCATTTGGAATTCCTGCAGCGCGTTGTTGCCCATTTGAAGCTCTTGACTTAGCTTCTTCGAAACCGTCGCTAAATCGGATTGAACCTCGGCGGCCCGACGCCCTACGGCATGCCAATCCCCGTGGATCTCTTCGATCTGCTGCTGAACTCCCAATACCCCTTGTTCAAGCACATCGACGCGGCGGACCCCCTCCTTGGTCGCTGGCGAATCGGGGATGTTGTCGGTGCGTGACTGCTGGACATACTGCCTAGCCACGCTCCACTGACGGACCGCACCGTCGACAGCCCTCGATGCCTCGGCATGCCCTTGATGGTCGGCGACTATCATCGCCTCGAGCTCGGCAATCCGCTTTTGGAAATGCATGAGCACCTGGGCTAACTCGAACGGATTGGTGCGCTGCGTGTTGGTCGCAACCTGCGATTGGACTTGCCCAACATGTTCGGCAAACTCCTGGATCTGGCGGACCGTCGGAAGCATGACAAGTCGATCGGATTGGTACCCCAAGAGCCTCTGGGCGGCCGCAACGGAACTCTCGAGTTGCTGCTGGTTTTCGACGACGCAACGCTCCAGGTGCTGCAAGTGGAATTCGACTCGGACCAAACGTCGATCGATTTCGGCGATCAAGGCACTGGCTTCACGCACCGTGGAAATCGCTCCGAGCACCTCGCCTCGGCTGTACTGGGCTTGGGCATCGTTGTGCATTCTGGAGACTTGCTGGGCCATCGACTCGGCGCGCTGGAGAAGCTGATTGGCTAACGAGCCACCGAGTTGCTGATCTTCTTGTTGGCCATTGGCGGATGCTCCAGGGCCGGAGTTGGCTTGAGTGGAGTTAGCTTGAGTGGGGACCGCTTCGCTGGCGGCAAGATCCTGCAGGGGTTCTGCCCCGGGCTTGGCCCAACTCTTGGCGGGCTCTTCGACGACCGAATAGGCGAGTCTCAAGGCCGCTGGGGTGTGATCGCGTTCGACGTTCCGCAGCGTTCCGAGCAGATTGCGGCATCGTTCGAGCATGCCGTCGAGTCTCGAGCGTTCGAGCCTGAGCGTTTGGTCGAACTCCTTGACGGTCGCCTTCGAGGCATCCATCCAAGACTTGGCCTTGTCGACCTCGGCTTCGCAGCCGCTGAGTGCAGCCCGGCAAGCCTCGACTTTACCTTGCAGCAAAAGAGTCGATGCGGCTTCGAGATTCTTGCGCGCCATGGCGGCCGCATCGTCGGGATTGAATTGTCCTTCGATGAGCACTTGGTTCTCTGGCAACCGCAGCGACTTGGACAACTCGCTTCGGTTGCTCTTGATGAGCCCGGGCAACTCGGAGAGTTTCGGTTCGGTTTGTTCTTTGAGGTGTTTGGCTAGGCTCAAGGCTTGCTTGGCTTTTTCCTGCAGGGCGTCCATAGACAAACCAAACGCGTCGATCTGCTCGGCGATCGATTGCTTGGTCGCTTTCTCAAAAAGCTCGTTGGCATGCGCAGATCGCTCATGCAAATCGGCGTCGATCCAATGGGTGGTATACCCCATGGCTCGCAGGGCTTCCGAAGTGGTCTTGAGTTGGTCGAAGTACTTGCCTCGGTACTCGGCGATCATCGAGCCGAGCTTCATTCCTTGGGCCAATTTCCTCGAAGCGGATTCGGCCGGTCCCTGCATGGCCGATACTGCATCGTGGGTCGAAAGGGATTCGGCTTCGGCAAGATCCTTTTGGATCGAGGGGATCAGGGCTTCGAAGTAGCTTGGGACGGGAAAGAAATTGTCTTCGGCCAGCTCCGACAATCGTCGTTCTTGGTTGACCATCTTTTGGAGTTCGGACTGGCATCGATCGAGTTCGTCGTTGACCCCTGTCAAAGAGTAGTCGATGACCTTGAGCGTTTCGCTGGCTCGCTTGCGCTTGCCCTGGATGGCTTGAAAGATTTCATCGAAGGTCATCACCACTTCGTCGGGGACTTCTTTAGGTGGCTCTTCTCCGGTTTCGAGTGCCCGCTCGCGCAGGATTTCCATGGCGATGGTAGGAATCCCTGTCGATTTGTTGAATTTCAGGGGTTTGCCTGACAACTGACGGATCGATTCTTCATACGAGCCGGCGCTGAAGTTGTTGATGATTTTTTCCCATACGCCGGGGGGGTAGACAAGTTCCTTGGCTTGTCCGATCACCCGTCTGGCTTCCTTGGACATGATGAATAGATCGTCGATGTCACCGAGTGTTCCTTCTCCGAGGGTTTTGGTTTTCCCGGTGTAGCCCCGTTCTTTGATCCGTTCGCGGGAACCGAGCAAATCGCCGCTTTGGGTAAAGAGCTGATCGAGCCCCTCGGTTTCCTTAGCGACGGATTCCTCGCGCTGCTTGAGGTTCTCGACGGCTTGGTCCATCGCGGGTTTGCGTTTGCGATGAAAGAACCAAAGGATTCCAGCGAGCAAGAGCCCGAAGAGGCTCGAGATGGTCGCGATGACCTGCCGAACCATGCGACGGAATTTGGTCTGCTCTTCGATCCGTTTTTTCTCAGCTTCGATCAGATCGTCTGCTTCTCGAAGCATGGGTTCAAAGCCCCGCATCTGCTCGATGAGGTCCAAGTCCCCGTTGCGAAATTTTACGTCGGCAAATTCGAGCTCTTTGCGAGCTTTGGTCACCACGCCGCTGGCCACGGAATTCGGGGCCCGGACAAGTTCGGCGATTTGGCCTTCGAGCTCCTTGCGATGCTCTGGGTAGCCTCGCACGGCAGCATAGCCGTTGAGGTATTGATCGAGCTCGGTCGCCAACTGACGCAACTGGGGCAGAGTGTTGCTTGCGGTCTCTAGCTTGGTTTGGCTTGCGAGCTCATCGAGGCGAGCTTTCCATTCGGGCAAGGGAGGATTGGCAAGCTGGCCGGTCGCTGCGGTGTTGCTTTCCCGAAAGGCCTTGGCATCCTCCTGGACTTGATCGTAGACCTCGCGCAGGTGCAAGGCGGCTTCGTTGGCGGTTTGAAAGTCTCGTTGCTGTTCGAGCTCTGCATTGCGGGCCGTCTCGGTCTCGGCCTGGACAATACGCTCGAGCCTCTGATTGATCGACTTGGCGGTGTCTCGAACCGCATCGAGGACCCGGCCCCCGGACCGCATCGCGCGGACGGCGGGTTGGTCCAACTCTCCAAACCAGTGGGATTCGCCTAGGCCACGTCGATCCTGGGCCTCGGAGCCGAAATAACTGAACTTGCGGTTCTTGAGCATCAAAACAAAAATTGCGCCGTCGGTCTCGTGGGTCACCGGGTGGACCAACTCGCCGAAGTTGGTCTGGTTGCTAAGCCCCATGCCTAAGGCGACTTCCACCGCATCGATTCCAAACAATCGACGTCCATCGGCCGCCAGGAAGTGCTCGCCGTCTGCGTTGTCGATCAAGACAATCGTCCAGTGCGGTCCGTTCTTGGCTAACCATGCCTCAAGCTCGCCAAGCTGACTGGCACTTGCACCGACATTCCCCTTGACATAAAGGTGCCGCTCGGGAGACCAAGAATTCAGCACGTCCTGGATCTTATCGATCTGGGTGAAACCCTGCTGAGCGAAACTCGACGACGAGGCTCGGTCTTGGGCTGAGAGCTCCGGTGCCACCCCAAAAGCAATGGCCAGAAGAACTCCAATCGATAGGAGCAAAACCGTAGTCGTTCGAGGGCGCATGGGAGGGAGGAGCGTTGTAGTAGGCGACTTCGGAATCATCTTGAACCTGAAAAATGCTGGGACGATAACCACTCGGGTATTGGCCCGAATTGGAAAGGAAGGAGTCGAAAAAAATCGCAGTTACGTGGCAAACTGCTGAATGCTCGTTTGAAGCATCAGAGCCCACTGCTCGAGCCAAAGCGCACTGACGCTTTCCTGAGGCGCATATAAGATACACACGATCCGCGAAACCGTCTTATCAATCTTACCGGCCATCGAGTCCTTGACCGGGGTACCTAAGGGTTTTTGCTCATCGGAACCGCCGCATACGACGATCAGGTTTTCTAGGTCTAGCTCCTGGCCGACCGAGTTAAAGACGTAGCTTTCGCCGGGTTTTCCTAAACGAATAAGCATCCGATCTGAAAACGCATCCCGGTCGAGCATAGAAATCGGGATCCCGCTTCGGACCGAAATCGCATTGAGGCAATCGACCGCCGGATGCACCCTGGGAAACTTAGACTCATCCAAGCATCGTGCTAGGTATTCCTGGGCCGGTTTGCTCCGCCCCGAGGGTTTGAACCCACCCTTGCGCAACAATGCACGAACCGCTTCGCGGCGAGCCTCCCACCCTTCGGTGGCTTTCTCTCGGAGCGCCTCTTGGCACTGCAGTTCGACCCATTGATCCAACTGCGGGGTACTCGGCTGATGGCTCAAGCCGTCGATTTCAAATACTGCGACTTGTAAATAATCAAGCTGGTTTTCGATCGCTATCACAGGGTCTCTCCGTCGGTTGGGACAACCAGAGTAGATTAACCGCGAGGAGGCAATTCGTGCTTGTTATCGTACTCGTACTCAGCATCGCGGTACTCGTACTCGTACTCGTGCTCGACGCAATTCAGTATAGCAATTCGGCCCATGGGTCCGCAAGTTCCCGCGAACCGCTTCGATCAACGATCGGGATCGCCTCAGTTTGAACAGCCATCGAGTACGAGTACCGTTTCACTGAGTACGAGTACGAGTACGACGAAAACTGATGCGATCACGAACAACGGACGTATCGGGTGACGGTCTGTTGGCTACTCGAGCGACCCGTAGCACAGGTAGACTGCAAGCAGGATTTGGCACAGGCTAACCCCCATCCCGATGGGATGCCCGAGCCGTGCTCGGCGTCTGGTGATCCAGAAGATCACCAAGAGAACGATCCCCGTCCCGAACGCTTTGGCAAGCAAAAACAACGACACGTCTGGAATGCTGTTTTTGGGAAGGTGATCCAGTTGCATGAGCCATCTTCCGATGGGGTTCATTTCGAGCTGCTTGAGACTCTCTGCATAGCGGACCGTCAGGATCATGTCGTAGAAAGAAATCGCTCCGATGACAGCAAGATAGAAAAGCAGCAGCGCGTTGGAAACTCCGCGGACGATAGGGCGATGCGACAGCAAGGCGCGAAGGTTCTTTTGCTGCGGCACTTGGAGCATTGCATGGGCCGTTGGGTAATGTTGGTCCTGCGATTGAAGCTGCGACTGAAGTGGGTAGTGCATGGCTTAGGATCCTCGTAGTTGTGGTTTGCTTGCCTGGGCAAGAACGACTTAGGATTCCAAACAATGCGTTTTGCGTGCCAAACAAGAAGCCTTCTGGGAAGCTTCGAACAAAATAACAACAGCGGGAATTGCACCCCCCTTGTGGGGGGGACTAGGTTCTGGATTTTCAAGGTGAACTTTTAAGGTCCCAGTGAGGCCCCGAAGGCATCTTGGGGAGCTATTGGCAGTGTGCGGGAGATTTAGGCACAAGTGCGTTTGAAAGTTGGGCAGGGCCCGAAAAACAGCCGCTTGGCTAGGGCGGGCAATGTTGTTCAAACAACTATTGTTTGTACAATAAAAAGAATGAACAACCTACAACTTGCCGTCCAATTCTTTCTCCAAATCGCGATCATCCTAGGCTTTTGCCGCATCGTAGGGGTCATCGCCAAGCGATTTGGACAGCCTCAAGTCGTTGCCGAGATGATCGCAGGGGTGCTCCTGGGTCCCTCCCTCTTCGGGTTCCTAGCCCCTGAATTGCAGCAATCGCTCTTTCCTTGGGATCCCAAGCAATCGACTCGCGACACCTCGTCGTACTTGTTTCCGGCCTCCCAACTGGGACTTGCGCTCTACATGTTCATCGTCGGCTTGGAATTCCGAGTCGACATCGTCCGTAAGCACTTCAAGAGCTCACTGGCCGTATCGAGTGCTGGGATGATTGCTCCTTTCCTACTTGGTGCTGGCCTTGGTTATTGGTTTCATTCCTGGGGCGGGTTGTTTCCCGAACGAACAACGGCTACCGAAGCGATGCTATTTCTGGGAGCCTCGATGTGCATTACGGCCTTTCCCATGCTGGCTCGGATCATCCATTTCAAGGGTCTCCAAGGGACGTTGATGGGTACGGTGGCGATCGGAGCCGGTGCGATCGACGATGCTGTCGCATGGTGTTTGTTGGCCATGGTTTTGGCAAGTTTCGACAGCGATCCGTCGCAAGCCATCCGAAGCATCGGGGGTGGACTGGCGTTTGTGGTGTTCGTAACGACGATCCTACGTCCAACGCTCGGACGCCTTGAGCGGTTCTTCTTGGACGCTTCGGGCAAACTCAGCGAGTCGGGATTGGTCCTGGCCTTGATCTTCATGGCCTTGGGGGCGTGGTTCACCGATTCGATCCATCTTCACGCGGTCTTCGGCGCGTTTCTCGTAGGGACAGCGATCCCACGCGGGGAAGTCCACTCGGGAGTCGTCGAGAAGATCCAACCGCTGACCGTCGCGTTGCTCTTGCCTTTATTTTTTACGTATTCAGGCCTCAACACGCGGATAGGCTTGCTCAACGCATGGTGGCTCCTTGGGGCCTGCTTGGCAATCCTCTTGGCGGCCATCGTGGGCAAGTGGGTCGCTTGCACCTTGGCGGCGAGGCTTTCGGGTTTGAGCCTCCGCGACTCGATGGGGATCGGTGTGCTGATGAATGCCCGAGGCCTTATGGAGTTGATCATCATCAACAAGGGGCTCGAGCGGGGGATCATCTCGCCTGAGCTTTTCGCTTGCCTTGTCATCATGGCCATCGTAACGACTTTGATGGCATCCCCTCTTTTCGATCGGATGATTGGAAAGAGGGAGGCTGTTTAACTGGCAAGGAGCGACCAAATCATGCACCGAATTCTACATCCATGTGCCTTTGAGGAATTCCTCGTCGATGTCCACCGACGGATCCTTATCGGATTGGCGATCGGCGAGGCTCGCCCAGAATTCCAACGACTCATCCTCCTGGCTTTCGATCGGGAAGATCGCCGGTCCGTAGAAGTCCGGTTCACGGGTCATCGCTGCCCAAGCGTTTGCTTGGTTCCCGGCGGTGTTAAACAAGACGGCTTGTTCGACCACACGAGGTTCTGGGGCAGCAAGGAGTCCGATCGCCAAACGGGTCGTGAAGTTCAAGGCCTCCTCTGAGCCTTCTCCTGATCCGCTATTGCCCGAGGAGTTGATGAAGTCGATCAGGCTCAGCACGTCGGTCGCGTCGATGAAACCGTTTCCGTTGACGTCGTAGTACGGTGGCGGAGGTGGAAGTTGCTCGACGGGAATCGAAGCACCTTGGGAGTTCAGCAGGTTGATCACCATCAACACATCGATCGGGGATACGAACGAATCGTTGTTGACGTCGAACCTGTTCGTGGGATTCTGATAGAGCGACGCTACGACTTGGACCGTTACGTTGGCAATGTTGCTCGAGAGCCCATCGTTGTCCGAGACGGCATAAGCGAAGGTGGCGGTCCCTGTGAATCCAGCTTGTGGGATAAACAGGATTCGTCCATCGCTCTGAGCCACAGCGGTACCGAAGTTCGGAGGGGTGACGATGTTGACGGTGCTGCGATTGATCGTGCCATCGGTATCGAAATCGTTGGCGAGAACATCGATAACAATCTGGGTATCGCGCTTGGTGATCGCAGAATCTGGGATCGCTACCGGAGCGGTGTTGACATTGACCGTAACGGTCGCTTCCTGGGAGTACTTCCCAAGCGAATCGCGAACGCGGTAGGTGAAGGTGTCTTGTCCGCGGAAACCGGTATTGGGGGTATAGCGGATGGTCCCTGAGGATGTCGGGGCGACGGTTCCGTTGATGGGAAGTCGTCCGATTTCGATCGATCCGATATCCAATGGCGTATCGACATCGGTGTCGTTTGCCAAGACAGGGAGGAGTTCCGAGACGTTGAATGGCACGGTGAACGTGTCATTGTTGGCCACCGGCGCGTCATTGATACCGGCGACGGTGATCGAGACGGTTGCAACATTGCTGAGCAATCCCGCAGCATCTCGGGCACGGTAAGTGAACGTATCGACAAGGCTTTGGCCGTCGACCATCGCACGCAGAACCGCCGAGACCGTCGGGTTGTAGATGACCGAGCCATCGTTGCGAACCGTCACCGCGGCTCCGAATTGCGAGCTGGCTTGGAACGACGCAACGCTCAAGGTATCGTTCGGAAGGTCTGGATCGGTATCGTTTGCAAGGACACCTGGAGCCGTCACATTGAGGATGGTCTGCTCGTCGGTGCTGTAACTGTTATCCAGGGCGATCGGTGCATCGTTGACCGGGTTGATCGTGATGGAGAACGTTTTCGCTTGCGAACGGTTGATGTTCGGCAGGGTGCTAGGTCCGTTGTCCGTGGCGATCACCGAAACGATTGCAACACCCGATGCATTTGGTGCCGGAGTGAATCGCAGCACACCATTGGCATCGATTGTCGGTTGCGAGGTAAACAGAGCCGGACGATCGGCGGTCGCCGAGATCGTGACGGTTTGGTTCGCCTCGTCGAGGGCCGTCGGCGGGTTGCTGTTCATTCCTTCGGCCGGAACGATATCGGCAAGGATGATACCGGTAAAGGCACCGGAGTCTTCGTCGACGGTAAGGTTCCTGGTGGTGTTGAATCCTGGTGGATCGTTGACCGGTGTGACCGTCAGGGTGAAGGTAGCCGCTGGGGAGCGGTTGTTGTTCGGCGGAGGAGCCGATGGACCGCTATCGACGGCGACGACCACGATGCTCACCGCACCATTGGCATCTTTGGCCAGGGTGAAGCTCAGTTGGCCGGCCGCGTTGACTGCAGGACGGACTGCGAACATCGCATCGTTGTTGGTGGTTACCTCGAAGGAGACGGTTTGTGCATTCGGACCGGTGTTTTCATCGGTCGCAGCCGGTGGGCCTGCCAAGATGTTGGTGGCCCAAGGAGCCAAGTACGCGGCGGAATCCTCGAGAACCGTCAAGTTACCACCTGCGGTAAACTGAGGCGGATCGTTGATCGCTCCGACGCTCATGGTGATCGTCCCAGTGGCGCTTTGCTGACCAGGCTTGTAGGTCGCATCGTCGGTAACGACGTAGCGGATGAAATCTTGGCCGACGAAGTTCAATGGTGGAATGTAATCGAATCGAACGATGCGACCGTTGCTAAAGACCGGCAGGACAACACCACCCCGAGAGGTTAGTTGTTCGATATTGGTCATACGAATGGTTTGGCCTTCGGCGACCTCATCGGCAGGACCAGGCAAATCGTTCGCTAGAACATCTGCGGTTTGGACCGTGACTCGGGTGTCTTCGGGGGTGGTTGTCAGATAACCGGCCGAGATCGGCGGGTCGTTCACAGGAACGATGTTGACTGTGAAAACACTTTGAACCGAGACGTTGGTATTCGGCGGTGGCGTCGAAGCTCCATTATCCCTCAAGGTGACTCGAACCCGAGTGTCCTTGCCCGAATTGCTGTTGATGTCTTTGGCCGTCTGATAGACCAGTGTGCCATCGACACCGAGAGTCGGTTGCACAACAAACGCGGTGGGATCAAACGCGACGACTTCGAACGACAGCTCTTGATTGGATTCATCGGCTGCGGTGATCGGACCTGGACGGATACCCGTTGCAAATCCAGGAACCGACACAACGCCTTGGTCTTCGTCGGCCGTCGTGGACGATGGAATCGTGAATTCCGGAGCATCATTGACAGGTCGAACGACGATCGAGAACGTTGCATTTGGACCGATATTATCGTTCGGGAACGGACCTGTGCGACCGTTATCAACCAAGTTGACGATGACGATGGCTGTACCGTTTTGGTTTGGAGCCGTCACGAAGGTCAATTCACCGGTCGATGAGATTCGCGGCTGGGTGCTGAACAGCCCAGTATTGGAATTGAACGTCACGTTGAAAGTCAGTGTTTGTGACACCTCGTCGATAGCCGTCGCAGGCCCGGGTCGCACGTTGGTTGCAAAACCGACGATGCGAGTGGGAGTCACTCCGGTGACCGATTCATTGTCTTCCAAGACCGAAACGAGCGTCGTTGGAATGGTGTACTGAGGCTCGTCGTTGATATCAGCCACATTGAGGGTCAAGAGTTTTTCGGTGCTCTCGGATGGAACCCCATTGTCGGTGGCGACCAATCGGATTCGAGTGTCCTTGAACAAACTGTTGACGTCCGGGGCCAATTGGAATGTCAGATCGCCGGTACCGGTGACCAATGGCTGGATGGTAAAGGCGGTCGGATCGACAGCCACAGCGATGATCGTGGTCGTTTGGTTCGATTCATCCGTCGCGGTCAATGGGCCTGGCCCTAGGTTCGTGATGAAGCCCGGGAGGGTCAGGAACCCATCGTCTTCACGCATGTTGAAGGTATTGAACGCCATATCGAAGATCGGGGGATCGTTGATCTCCCTGACCCGGATGGTGAAGGTCTGAGTTGTCGAACGGTTGACATTAGGCAACGTGTTCGAACCATCATCGACCAAGCTGACGCGAACCAAGATCGGTCCGGAGTTGAGGATGTTGACATCCGGAGCAAGGTCATAGGTCAAAGTACCCGTCGGCGAGATGCGCGGTTGACCAGCAAGCCCATTGAATTTGCTTGTATCGATGGCTTGGACATCAAACTGGAGGACCTGTGCAGGGACACCTGCAACGAGTCCAAGTTCGTCGACCGCCGTCAGGGGACCTGCGGTGATGTTGGTCGCAAAATTCACAATCGGTGAATTTTCCAGATCTTCATCGATGCTGATGATCGGATTGGGGATCGTAAACAACGGAGCGTCGTTGACCGCGTTGACCAACAAGGTCACGGTGATCTCCGCCGATGAGTTCACATCGGGGATTCCGGGGCGCGAGCCTGGAGCAGGGCCATTGTCGACCGCTTGGACCCTGATCAAAATCGGACCTGAGTTAACGACGTTGATATCCGGAGCAAGATCGTAGGTCAGCACGCCTGTTGGGCTGATACGGGGTTGTCCAGCCACGCCATTGAATCGAGTCGGATCGACAGCGTTGACGGTGAAGGAAACGGTTTGAGAGACGAGTTCGTCGACCGCAGAGCTTGGCCCTGGCTGGATGCCTGCAAGGAACCCGCTCAGTGGCGAGTTTTCAAGATCTTCGTTGATAGTAATCGTCGAGTTCGGGACGTTGAACTCCGGAGCATCGTTGACGTCTTGGACTCGGATGGTGAAGGTCTGAGGGGCCGAGCGATGCACGTCGGGGATCCCTGGGCGAGAGCCGGTCGCGGGCCCATCGTCTTGGGCGATGACTTCAACCAAGATCGGGCCGGAGTTGTTCAGGTTCACATCGGGAGCCAAGTTGTAGGACAAGGTTCCGTCGGGAGTGATCTGGGGTTGAACGCTAAATCGCGTTGGATCGAGCGCTCTTACGTTGAAGCTGATGGCTTGTCCCGGAGGTCCGATTTCATCGGTTGCCGTTGGAGGCCCAGCGACGATGTTGGTCAAGAAGCCTGGCAACGGGGAGCTTTCGAGGTCTTCTTGGATCGAGATGATCGGGCTCGGAATACTGAATCCTGGAGCATCGTTGACGTCTTGGACTCGGATCGTGAAGGTTTGCTCGATCGAACGATTGACGTCGGGTATACCGGCACGATCGCCTGCA